>DATIYD010000086.1:0-9587 GCA_035517975.1 Thermoleophilia bacterium
CACGCTCGCCGCGTCGACCCGGATCGCGTTGCGCCAGCCGGCCGCCTCGACGAGCCAGCCGGTCAGCGGCAGGTAGATCGGGCCCGCCAGGGCGCCGATCAACGTGAGCCAGATGATCGCGCGAGCGGGCTCGGCCGGGGCGGCGCGGGCGGCCACCGACTGCGTGATGTGATAGAAGCCGAGGGCGCCGACCAGGCCGCACCCGCCGGCGTAGGCGATCGCGAAGGGCAGCAGGCCGGTCTGGAACGACGCGACGAGCATGGCGCCGGCGCCTGCGGTGGCGGCCAGCAGGAACAGCGGCTGCTCGCCGGCGCGGTCGAGCAGGCCGCCGGCCAGAATGCCGCCCACGCCGGTGATGAGAAGGACGGCGCTGAAGATCGCGCCGAGCGCCGCCGGCGGCCAGTGCATGTCGGCCCCGATCGGCTGGATCAGGACGCCGTAGGCGTAGTAGCAGGCTCCGTAGGTGACGATGGTGAGCAGACCCAGGGCCGAGATCGGCAGGCGCGGCAACCCCACCCGATCCACTCCGGCCGCGGCCGACGACGCATCGTCGGACACTCGGCCTTCGGTCGGATGTTGCGGGAGGCGGGGCGATGTCATGGGTCGCCCGCCCCCTTCGCCTCGAGGTCGCGCACTTCCTGCCCATCCGGGCAGAACTCATGGGCGAGCGAGGGCCGGGCCGCGATCAGCCCGCCTTGAGGGACGACGGCGGCTAGCTCGCGCGGCGAGCGTCGATGAGCGGTGACTCCGCGTCGTCGGCGAGCGGTTGGGCGGCGACCGGCGAGCCCTCACCGGCCGCGTGCCGGGCCTCGAGCCCCTTCAGATAGGCACGGTTGAACGGATCCCAGCGCCAGCGCCGGGCAAACCACCAGCACCAGCCATGGTCGCGCACCGCCGTGAAGCGCAAACGGATGAGATGGCCGAGCAGGCGACGCAGCGAGTAGAAACGGGCGTAGCCGCGCAGCACGTCGGCCTGCAGGTCGGACGGCTCGATCTGTCGCGGAGTGAACACCACGTGCTGTCCGTCGTAGAAGCGCCAGTCGCGTTCGAAGATCTGCCCGACGGCCTCCATGTCGGCGAACTGCTCGGTGCCGGGGGCCGGCGTCAGGATGTTCAGCATGAGCGTGTCGATGCCGTGAGCGAGGGCGAAGGCGACGGTGTCGCGCACGGTGGTCTCGGTGTCGGTGTCGGCGCCCAGCACGAACATGCCGTGACAGTCGATGCCGAACTCGTGCAGGCGGCGCACGGCGTGCACGACGTCGTCGATCGTCTGCCCCTTTTGAAAGCCGTCGAGAGTCGCCTGGTCGACCGACTCCAGACCGAGGGCCACGCGATGGCAGCCCGAGCGCCGCATGAGGTCGAGCAGCTCGTCGTCGCGCGTGGCGTCGGTGCGCATCTGCGCCTGCCAGGAAATGGCGAGACCGCGCTCGATCATGAGGCGGAGCAGCGTCTTCAGGCGGCGCTTGTCGGCGGCGAAGTTGTCGTCGTAGAAGAAGATGTGGGTGGGCCGCTTGTCCTCGATCTCGGCGACCACCGCCTCGGGGCTGCGGTAGCGGTAGCGCCGCCCGAACATCGCCGTCACCGAGCAGAAGTTGCAGGCGAAGGGGCAGCCCCAGCTCGTCATGATGGGCGTCGACTTCATGCGCTCGTGGCCGACGATCAGGGAGAGGTCGGGCACCGGCAGGTCGTCGAGGTCGTCGGCAGGCTCGCGCGGCGGGTTGTGCACCGGCCGCCCTGACCGCGTGAACGAGAGGCCGGGGATACTATCGAGCTCGCGCCGGCCGTGCAGCGCCTCGATCAGCTCGAGCATGAGCGACTCGCCGCCCTCGCCGCGCGCCACGTACTCGGCGTGCGCAAGGGCTTCGTCGGCGGCGAAGGTCACGTGCGGGCCGCCGATGACCGACGGGATGCCGCGCTCGCGAAGCCGCGCGGCCAGCTCGTAGCCGGCCGGCGCGGTCGAGGTCGTTGCCGAGATGCCCACGAGGTCGCACGACAGCGCGTCGTCCCAGTCGATCGGCGCGACGTGCTCGCAGTAGATGCGCACGTCGTGGCCGGCTCGCTTCAGCGCGGCGCCGATGGTCGGCAGCCCGAGTCGCGGGTAGAGGAGCGGCGACCACAGATGCAGGCTTGGCGACTGCGGCTCGATCAGGCGGATCTTCATAGACGATGGTCTCCCCTTGCGCGACAGACGTCGTGGCGAGTGGTGTTCGCGCAGTCGATACCGATAGCTCCAAGGCCATGGTACCCGAGATGGCGCAACGGTGAATCGTGCCTGAGGCCGCATTTGCCTTGAAAAGGGGGTATGATGCACTGACTGTTTGCGGCTAGGCATGTTTCGTAGGCAGCACACCATAGTGAGAGCGCGACGCTGCTTCGAAGAGTTGCCGCGGACACGCTCCTGAGATGAGGAGCAACGTTGACTCAAGGCAAAGTAAAGTGGTTCAGCGGCCAGAAGGGCTACGGCTTTATCGAGCAGGAGGGCGGCAAAGACGTGTTCGTGCACGTCAATTCGCTCGCTCCGGGCGTCGATACCCTGTCCGAGAACCAGACCGTAGAGTTCGAGGTTGAGCAGGGCCAGAAGGGCCCGCAGGCCGCCAACGTGAGGCCTGTCTGACACCTGCGCGACTCTGAAGTCCGCGCAAGCGCCCGCCGGAGCGACAGCTCCGGCGGGCGCTTCGTGTTGTGGGCTCGTTCTGGCCTTCAGGCCAGCCGCAGCACGACGACCGGGCAGAAACGCACGTCGAGGGTCCGGCTCGTGACGGTTTGTCGCCCGGACATCGGGGCACTTCCCGTGGGCTAGACCCGAGGTGGCGCTCGCCCGACTTCAGGGAGACCCGTGAGCGCAGTTCCCGATACCGAGTGGCACCCGCAGGACGGCAGCTCCTTCTCCGCCGAGCCGTGGGGCGCGACGACGGTGGGCAGATGAGCTTCGCGCCCCGTCTGCCGCGCGCTCTCGAACGCGTGGCTTTTCGGGTCACCTTCGCCGGCAACACGCTGCACGTCGAGGTCACGCACGGCGAGGCCCGCTAGAGCACAAGGCCCGACGGCCGATCTCTGGAGTTCCTGCACTGGGGCACGGCGACGACGCTGCCGCCCGGTGAGTCGGCCGCGCTGCCCATCCCCGAGACCGAAGAGCTCCCCGCCCCCGAACAGCCGCTCCACCGCGAGCCGATCTCTCGAGAGCGGCCGGCCGATCGGCAGGATTGAGCGCGACGCGAGGAGCAACGGAGCTGCGGCGAGTCGTCCATGCGTGGAGAGCCCGGGCGATTCCGCCGACGGCGTGGAATTCCGAACACAGTGGTACGAAAGCACCGTAGGGGTCTGCTCCATCACAACACGAGGAGGTCTCGTGATGAACGACAGAGGCACCGGCTGGATCATGTTCGCCTGGATCATGCTGATCGTCATCGGGGTCTGGAACATCATCGAGGGCATCGTCGCGATCAGCCGCTCGCACTTCTTCACCACGACCGGCGCCCACTACGTGTACTCGGATCTAAGGACCTGGGGCTGGATCATCCTGATCTGGGGCATCCTCGAGGTCCTGGCCGCGGGCAGCGTCTGGCGCGGCGGGCAGTGGGGCCGCTGGTTCGGCATCTTCGTGGCCGGCGTGGCCATCGTCCTGCAGTTCCTCGCCCTGCCGATCTATCCGTTCTGGGCGCTCATCAACATCTTCCTGTTCGCCTGCGTGCTGTACGGCCTGGCCGAGTACGGCGGGACACACAGGTCACTGGACACCTGAGCGGCGCTCCATTCCACGGAGTCACGTTGGTCGGACGGTTAACCGGCCTCGGGCGGTGGGTACGGTTGCCGCGCACGTCGCTCGGGGGTCAAGCACGCGCGGCGATCGACCAAGCCTTTGCCCGGTTCTGGTCACGTGACTCTCGAAGCGGCGAAGACGATGTCAAGCCGGCAATCGATCGAGGAGGTCGCACATGAGTGAGCTGATGGTGCTGGGCTTCGAGGACGAGGCCGCGGCCGACGACTTCGGCCTGCGGCTCGCCCAGATGCAGCAGCAGATGATCATCCAGCTCGAGGACGCCGCCGAGGTCGTGCGCGACCCCGACGGCAAGCCGCACGTCAAGCACGGCCACGGCATGGTCGGCGCCGGCGCCATGGGCGGCGCCTTCTTCGGCATGCTCTTCGGCCTGCTGTTCTTCATCCCCTTCCTGGGGCTTGCCATCGGCGCCGGCATGGGCGCCCTCTTCGCCAAGATGGGCAAGACGGGCATCGACCAGCAGGTGCTGCAGCAGATGGGCGACGCCGTGCCGCCAGGCAAGGCCGGCTGGTTCCTGCTCATCGGCCAGCTCACCGAGGACAAATTCCTCAAGGAGATCGAGGGCACGGGCGCCAAGGTGGTGCGCACCAACCTGACCGAGGAGCAGGAGAAGCAGCTCAAAGAGGCTTTCGGCGCCAGGAAGCACCAGAAGTAATGGCGAAGCGTGTCCGACACCGAGTCGGCGCGCGATAACGAGGCGGCCCGCCGTGGGCGCCGGGAGCGACGAGAACAGCGTCGGCGACCGCGTCCACGGCGGCTTTCGTTTCCGGGGAGGCAAACGTGCCGGTCGAGGAGTCACGAGGCAGCGCGGTCGCGCGCGTCCTGCCGATCCTCGGCTGGGCGCCCCGGTATCAGCGGGCCTGGCTTCGTGCGGACCTGGTTGCCGGCCTGACGGTGGCGGCACTCGTTGTGCCGAAGGCACTCGGGTACGCCGACATCGCGCAAGTGCCCATCCAGTACGGCCTCTACGCTGCGGCGGCGGGCACGATCTTCTACGCGCTGTTCTGCACGTCCCGCCAGATCTCCACCGGGCCAAGCGCAGCTCTGTCCGCCGTCGCCGCGGGTGCGGTCCTGGGTGCCGCGGCCTCGGGCGACCAGGCCATCACCATGGTGGCGTCGATCACGTTCGTGTCCGGCGTGTTCTTCGTCGTGCTGGCACTCTTCAAGATGGGCTGGATCTCGCAGTTCCTGTCCAAGGCGGTCATCGTCGGCTTCCTCTTCGGGGCCGGCATCCAGACGACGATCGGCGAGCTCGCCAAGATCACCGGGACCAAGGCGTCGGGCGATAACAGCTGGCAGAAGCTGGCGAGCTGGCTGGGCAGTCTCGGCGACACCCACGGCACGACCGTGGTCGTGGGCGTCGTCTCCCTGGTCGTGATCTTCGGCTTGCGTTTCTTCGCCCCCAGAGTGCCCGGGGCGCTTGTGCTGGTCGTGGGCGGCCTGCTCGCGTCGTGGCTGCTCGGCCTCGAGGACCGCGGTGTCACGCTCGTGGGCAGTGTGCCCAGCGGCTTGCCGGCTCTCGTCCTGCCGAACTTCAGCTACATCGCCGATCATCTGGCGGACGTCCTGACGGCCTCGCTGGCGCTGCTCATGATCGGCTTCTCGCAGACTGCCGGTGACGCCCGCGCCTTTGCCGCGAGACATCGCTACCAGATAGACGTGAACCAGGAATCCCTCGCGCAAGGCGTGGCCAACGTAGGCTCGGGGTTTCTCCAGGCCATCCCGGTCTCCACCAGCCTCTCGGCCAGCTCGCTGAACGACCAGACGGGTGCCCGGACGCCGCTGGCGTCGCTTGCGACCGGAGGTGTGGTCGTCCTCACCATGCTGTTCCTGGCGCCACTGTTCTCACAGCTGCCACAGGCGGTCCTGGCAGCGATCATCATCGAGGCCGTGGTGATGGGCATGATGGACGTCCCTGCCATGCGCCGTCTCTTTCGCGTGAAACGCGCCGACTTCTGGATCGCCGTCGTCGCGCTGCTCGGGGTGCTCAGCGCAGGTGTGTTGGCGGGGGTGATCATCGGCATCGCTCTGTCGATCGGCTGGCTGGTCTACGTCTCGGCCACTCCGGCGATGCCGGAGCTGACGCGCCAGCCCGGCACCGAAGTCTTTCGGCCGGCAAGCGATCCGTCCGCCGGCGAGACGGTTCCCGGCTTGCTCGTGCTGGGCTTCGACGCGGGACTGTTCTTCATCGACGCCAACGCCCTCGAGGACCGGCTCAGAGAGCTTGCCCACACCGCGGTCCCGCCGCTCCAGGCAGTGGTCCTCGACTTCGAAGGAGTGAACTACATCGACTCTCAGGGAGCTGAGAAGCTGGGTCACGTCCTGACGTTGGCTGAGGCACACTCGATAGAGCTTCGCCTCGCCCGCGTGAAGCCGGCGGTGATGGAGGTCCTGCGCCGCGACGGTTTTGTCGACCGCATCGGCGCCTCGAACATCTACGGCAACGTGTTCGAGGCAAGCAACGACCTCATCGCCGTCGAGGCAAGAGACGTCACGTCGCTGCGAGGGCAAACGGAGAAAGACGGCGCCTCTTCGGGCCGTGAGGGGCAATGAAGAGGGCCATGATGATGCAGCACACGATGCGCAGCCTCGGGTCCGCCGTCGCCGATGGCTGAGCCGGCGACCACATCCCCGCAGGCGATCTCCCCGCGCAGGATGCTGATCCCTCTCGCCCTTGCCCAGTTCATCTGCAGCTTCGCCGGCTCGAACATGAACGTGGCGATCAGCAGCATCAGCAAGGATCTGGGCACGACGGTGCACGGGGTGCAGACGGCCATCACGCTCTTTCTGCTCTTCATGGCCGCTCTCATGATCCCGGGCAGCAAGCTGACCGACATCTGGGGCCGCAAACGCTGCTTCATCGGCGGTCTTTCCGTGTACGGCATCGGTGCCGTGATCGCGGCCCTGGCGCCGGGTCTCGGAGTCCTTATCGTCGGCTACTCGGCCTTCGAGGGCGTCGGCTCAGCCCTGTTGATCCCGCCGGTCTACATCTTGACGACGTTGCTCTTCGACGACACCAAGTCGCGGGCCCGCGCCTTCGGCCTGATCAGCGGCATGGGCGGCATCGGCGCCGCCGCCGGTCCGCTGATCGGCGGTCTCATCACGACGACCATCAGCTGGCGAGTGTCGTTCCTGCTCCAGGCGGCGGTCGTCGGCGCCATCATCCTGCTCAGCCGGCGCATCGTCGACCCGCTGCCGCCGGACCCGACGAGACCCTTCGATACCCTTGGCGCCGTTCTGTCGGCGGTGGGCATGTTCTTCGTCGTCTTCGGGATCCTGCAGGCGGGCGAGAACCGGGTGCTGCTGGTGAGCTTCCTGGCCGTCGGCGCGGCGCTGTTCCTCTGGTTCTTCCTGCACATCCGCGGCCGGGAGAGAGCGGGCAAGGAGCCGTTGCTGTCGACCGGGCTGTTCCACAACCGCACGTCGAACCTCGGCTTGGTCACGCAGAACGTCCAGTGGCTCATGCTCATGGGGATCTCGTTCGTCGTCTCGGTCTTCCTGCAGACGGTGCGTGGCTTCAGCGCGATAGAGACCGGCCTCGTCTTCACGGCCGCCACCATCGGCATCCTGCTGTCGTCGATGACTCAGGAGCGGCTCGCCAAGCGCTTCGCGCAGAAGACCTTGATCCTCGCCGGCTTCATCATCACCCTGGCCGGCATAGGGCTTCTGCTCGGACTGGTCCACGTCTCGTCCAACGTCCTGGTCTTCCTGCCCGGGCTGTTCTTCATCGGCCTGGGGATCGGCACGATGCTGACGCCCTCGGTCAACCTCGTGCAGTCTGCGTTTCCCGAGGAGAAGCAGGGCGAGATCTCGGGACTGTCGCGCAGCATCTCGAACCTCGGTTCTTCGCTGGGTACGGCGATCGCCGGCACCATCCTGGTCTCCGATCTCGTCGACGGAAACCGGGCATACGCGCTGGCGATGATCTCCCTGGCGGTCGTCGGGGTCATCGGACTCGGGACGACGCTGCTCCTCCCGAAGGAGCCCGTGCCGCTGAGATGATGTGCCACCGATCATGGGGTCCGGTGCGATGAGCCCGGTGTCGTTGCTCTTGAGCGACAAGGCGAAGGCACGTTTCGACGCCTTCAGCGACGGCGTGTTTGCCATCGTCATCACGCTGTTGGTGCTGGAGCTGCACGTGCCGACCGGCAGACAGCATCTGGCCAGCATGCTGGGCGAGGAGTGGCCGCGCTATCTCGGCTACTTCGTCAGCTTCGCCTTCATCGGCGGCGTCTGGGTGGCCCACAGCACGATCAGCCACTTCATCAAGGCGGTCGACGCCACGCTCATGCGCCTCAACCTCGTGCTGCTGCTGTTCGTGTCGCTGCTGCCCTTCACGACGGGCGTCCTGGCCACACACCTCTTTGCCTCGGTCCTGCCGCTCGACCACGTCACCGAGCCGCAGCCGGCGTTCGGACCCGAACGTCTCGCCGTGGTCTTGTTCGGCGTCAACCTGACCCTGGCCGCGCTCATGACGTTCCTCGTCATCCGCCACGTCGACAGGACCGACGAGCTGGCCGCCGACGACAGGGTCGAGGAGGAGCTCCGGGGCTTCAAGCGTGGCCGCGGCACGGCCGTCATCCTTCAGGGGCTCGCCACCGTCGTCGGTGTGTTCGTCCCGCTGGTCGCGGTCGTGGTCTATCTGGGGCTCGCCGTCTTCTTCTTCATCGACCCTCTGTGGATCGAGCGGGTGCGGCGAAAGGTCAGAAGCCAGAAAGGCTGACGGGTTCGAGCAGGGTCGGGGGCCGACGGTACGAGGAACGACCGCTGCTGCACTAGGCACGACCCCTGCGCGCCACCAGCTTGCCGAGGTCCCAGAGGAAGAAGAGGGCCACCGCCGGCAGCAGCGCGAGCGCCCACTGCGCGAGCGAAAGCTGCGCGGTCCCGAAGATCCTGCGCAGGACGTCCATCTGGGTGATGAGCACGGCGAGCACGACCTCGACCAGGGCCGTCCAGTTCAGGCTCGAGTTGTCGAACGTCTCGGTGGTGAGCGCCGTTGCGGTCACACTGCGGGCCTGGTAGGCCGAGGCGACGATGAGCAGCGAAAAGGCGGTCAGCCCCATCGAGGAGCCGACCTCGGCGTTGCCGTAGTGGGACGTCCCGTAGCTGATCAGCGCGAGCGTGCAGGCGGCCATGAACAGGCCGACGAGCCCGGCCGTCATCAGCAGACCCCTGGTCATGATCGTCGCGTCGCGCGACCGGGGCGCGATCTCCATGAGCCCCGGCGCCTCCTTGTCCATGCCCAGCGCGACGCCCAGAGGGGCATTGACGAAGAAGTTGATGTAGAGGATCTGCGAGGGCGAGAAGGGCTGCCCCGCGGCGATGTTGAGGATGCTGGCTCCGAGGAACGTGAAGATGTACGCGGCGAGCTCGAGCATCACGAAACGGATGAACTTGTTGAGGTTGTCGTAGACCGCCCGGCCCTTCTCGACGGCCCGCACGATCGTCGCGAAGTTGTCGTCGGAGAGGATCATGCGGCCGGCGTTCTTGGCGACCTCGGTGCCGGTCCCCATGGCGATGCCGATGTCGGCGGCTTTGATCGCCGGCGCGTCGTTGACGCCGTCGCCGGTCATGGCCACGACGTGACCTTTCTTGCGCAGCGTCTCGACGAGGAGCACCTTGTGCTCCGGCGCGACGCGCCCCACGACCCCGATGGCGTCGATGCGGGCAAGGCGCTCCTGCTCGCTCAGGGCGGCGAACTCGGTGCCGAGCAGCGCCTCGCCGGGGATGCCGAGCTGCTTGGCGATGGCCGCCCCGGTGGTCACATCGTCGCCGGTGACCATGCGCACCCTGATATGGGCCCGCTGGG
>DATIYD010000087.1:0-6794 GCA_035517975.1 Thermoleophilia bacterium
CCCCCCCCCCCCCCCCCCCCCGCCGCCCTGCCGCATATCGCAAGTCGCAGCGACTACGGTCGTGACGAGTACGTCGCCGGCGTGCGCGCCGTGCAGGAGCGCATCCGCGCCGGTTGGGTCTACCAGGTCAACCTCTCCCACCGTTTCAGCTTTGAGGCGTCCGGCCTCGACCCGCTCGCCTACTACGCCCGGCTGCGAGCCGCCAACCCGAGCCCCTTCATGGGGATCGTCGAGGGCGACGGCTGGGCCGTCGTGTCGGGCAGCCCGGAACGCCTCTTCGAGCGTCACGGTGCGAGCGTCAGCGCCCGGCCGATCGCCGGCACACGCCCGCGGGGCGCCCGGCCGTCGACCGACGCCGCGCTCGAAGCCGAGCTCCGCGGCTCACCCAAGGAGCTCGCCGAGCACGTCATGCTCGTAGACCTGCTGCGCAACGACCTGTCGCGGGTCTGTGCGCCGGGCTCGGTCGAGGTCAGCGAGGCGTTCACCGTGGAGCGCTACAGCCACGTGATGCACCTGGTGAGCGAGGTCCGCGGCCGCAGCGACGCGGCCCTCGCCGAGCTCGTGCGAGCGATCTTCCCGGGCGGCACGATCACCGGGGCCCCCAAGGAGAGCGTGATGGCCGAGATCGCCCGTCTGGAGCCTGTGCCGCGGGGCGCCTATACCGGCTCTCTGGGCTACGTGTCGGGGCGGCGCTGCGACTTCAACATCCTGATCCGCAGCCTCACCCTGGTAGAGGGGCGCGGCCACATCTCGGCAGGCGGCGGCACGGTGATCGGCAGCGAGCCGGCGAGCGAGTACGACGAGACCCGGCACAAGGCCGAGGCCCTGCTCCACGCGCTCGGTAGCGGGCGTTCGGGCCAAGCGCCGGCCGCGCCGGTCCGCGACCGCTCGTGGCGCCCGCCGCGCCCGCCGCGGCGTTCGCGGGCGCAAGTCGTCTTCGTCGAGTGCCACGACTCGTTCAGCTACAACATCGTCGACTACCTGCGCATGCTCGGGGCGCACGTGACGATCGTCGACCACCGGCGCGGTCCCGGCGAGGCGCTGCCCGAGGGCGCCACCCACCTCGTGCTCGGACCGGGTCCGGGTGACCCTGCGAGTTCCGGCCGGCTGCTCGACTGGGTCACGGTCGCCCTGCGCGAGCGGCGTCGCCTGCTCGGCGTGTGTCTCGGCCACCAGGCGCTCGGCCTCGCGCTCGGCGCGCGTCTCGAACGGGCGGCGCGACCGGTGCACGGCGAGGCGTACTCCGTGCACCACGATGGCCGCGGGCTCTTCACCGGACTGCCCGAGCCGGTCCTGTTCACGCGGTATCACTCGCTGCGCCTGCGCGATCTGCCGCCAGATCTGCGTCTCACCGCTTGGACCGACGACGGCCTCGTCATGGGCATCGCGCATCGCGACCTGCCGGCCTGGGGAGTGCAGTTCCACCCGGAGAGCATGCTGAGTACGGCCGGACTCGATCTGCTGGCCAACTTCCTGCGCTCGTAGCGGCGACTCTTCGCTCCGCCCAGCTCGACGAGCCGACGCACGTATCGCCCCGTCGCTTGCCTTGTGACAAACGTCACACCGAAGTCGTGATCGACGGCACTACGCGCTCGCTCCGACCCCGGCTACGCTCGTCCTGAGCCAGAGTCACGACGATGGGCCCGGCCGGCGAGTTCGTCTCGAAGCGATGGGGACGGGGTCGACCGGCGCCCCGCACATCAGGCGAGAAAGGTGAACGGTGTGAAGACGACGACAACATCCGACCGGCGACCGGCGGCTCGTGGCCCCGTCTCCCGGTTGCGATCCCCAGAGACGGCGCCGGATGCCCGAAGCCGCGCCATCGGGCCGGGCGACGATGCCCGGCGATCCTCCACCGGGCCGGGCGTCGCCGCGCGCGGTCTCGCCAAGAGCTTCGCCACGGCGCACGGGACGGTGCGGGCCGTGCGCGGCGTGGACCTGTGCCTGGCGCCCGGCGAGACGGTCGCCCTGCTTGGTCCCAACGGCGCCGGCAAGTCGACGACGATCGACCTGCTGCTCGGCCTGGGCCGGCCCGACGAGGGCACTGTGACCCTCTTCGGCGAGACGCCGGCGGCGGCCGTGGCGGCCGGCCGGGTCGCGGCGATGCTGCAGACGGGCGAGCTGATCCGCGACCTCTCGGTCCGTGAGCTCGTGCAGATGATGGCCGCCCTGTACCCGGCGCCGCGCGACGTCGACGAGGTGCTCGAGACGACCGGGCTCGCGGCGCTCGCCGGGCAGCGCACGCAGAAGCTGTCGGGCGGCGAGCGCCAGCGCGCGCGCTTCGCCGCCGCCCTGGTGAGCGGCGCCACGCTGCTCGTGCTTGACGAGCCCACCGTCGGGATGGACGTCGAAGCCCGTCACGGGTTCTGGACGACGATCAGGGCAGCCGCGGCGGCCGGCACGACCGTGCTGTTCGCCACGCACTACCTCGAGGAAGCCGACGCCTACGCCGACCGCGTCGTGCTCCTGTCGGCCGGCCGGGTCGTAGCCGACGGTCCCGCGACCGAGATCAAGGCACGGGTCGGCCGTCGGGTCATCAGGGCCACGCTGGCCGGCGCCGACGGCGTCTCGCTGCGCGAACTGCCCGGCGTCGCGGCCGTCGAGTGCCACGGCGACGCCGTTGCGCTGTCGTGCAGCGACTCCGACGCCGCTATCCGCGCTCTGCTCGCCGGCTGGCCGGCGGCCCGCGACATCGAGATCGTCGGCGCCGGCCTCGAGCAGGCCTTCCTTGAGCTCACCGGCGGCGACGCCCGGCAGGCCGTCGCCGCAAGCCAGCCCACCGTCCGCCCGAAGGAGACGGCATGAACGCCCTCGTCTACACCCGCTATGAGCTGTTGCGCACGCTGCGCAGCAAGCGCTTCTTCATCATGGCGCTGGGGTTCCCGCTCGCCATCTACTTCCTGATCGCGGCGCCCAACCGCAACGTCACCGACCTCGGCGGCACCGGCATCTCGGCGCCCCTCTACTACATGATCGGCCTGGCCGCGTTCGGCACCATGGCGGCCGTCCTGTCCAGCGGCACCCGCATCGCCGGTGAGCGGGCCGTGGGCTGGAACCGCCAGCTGCGGCTCACGCCGCTGCGGCCGCGCGACTACTTTCGCGCCAAGGTGATCACCGCGTACCTCATGGCCGGTCTCACCATCGGCCTGCTGTACGTGGCGGGATCGCTGCTGGGCGTGCGCCTGTCGGCCGGTGAGTGGGTGCACATGACGCTGCTCCTGCTGGTCGGGCTGATCCCGCTCGCGGCTCTGGGGATCCTGTTCGGCCACCTGCTCACGGTCGACTCGATCGGTCCCGCCATCGGCGGCCTGACCGCGATCCTCGCCTTCGTGAGCGGCACGTGGTTCCCGCTCGGCCACGGGCTGCTCGATACGATCGCCCAGTGCCTGCCTTCGTACTGGCTCGTCCAGGCCAGCCACGTGGCGCTTGGCGCCGGCGGCTGGCCGCTCAAGGGCTGGGTCGTGGTCGCCGTCTGGAGCGTCGCGGTCTCGGTGCTCGCCGCCTGGGCGTATCGCCGCGACACGCAGCGAGTGTGAGCGCGAACCGACGCGTTGCGCCGGCGGCGCCGCTTCGCGGGTACCCCGCGAAGCGGCGCCCCTTCGCGTACAATGAGTCCGTGATCCGCGGGCGAGGGACCCGCGGTCCGAGGAGCGTACCCTGCGCCGTGAGCGAGCTTCCCGCCAGCCAGACGAGCGCGACCGGCCCTGGTCGGGACCGCAGCCGGCGCGTCCACATCCTGTTCTACTTCTTCCTGCTCTCGCTGGCCGGCTGCGCCAACGACGTCGCCTCGGGTGCGGCCGCCCCTCGCTGGCTGTCCGGCGCGGCGCTCGCCGCGTTCGTTGCCTGCTTCGTCGTCTTCCTCGAGACCCACCCGCACACCATGACCGTCGAAGGCTCCCTGTACGGCTCGCGCGGCGGACGCCGGCTGCGGGGGGCGGCTCTCGTCCTCATCACGGCGATCGCCGTCGGCACGACGCTGGCCTACGGCGCGAACTGGATGGTCCTGTTCATCTTCGTCGTCGTCACCTTCGTGGCGTCGCTGCCTCTGCGCTGGGCCGTCCCGTCGATCGCCGGCTCGGCGGCCTGCGCCGTGGCGGTCAACCTGGCGGCCGGCCGCGACCAGGCGAACGTCATCACCGGCGCGACGTGGGCGCTGTCGATCGTCATGGCCGGCTCGATCGCCCTGCTCCTGCGGCGCCGCGGCATCATGGTCGACGAGCTGCGCAGCTCGCGCGACGAGGTCGCGCGTCTCGCGGCCGCCGACGCGGTCGCCGACGAGCGCCTGCGCTTCGCCCGCGACCTCCACGACCTGCTGGGCCACAGTCTGTCGGTGATCGTGCTGAAGGCGGAGCTCGCCCGTCGCCTGCTCGACCACGAGCAGGTGCGTTCGCAGGCGCGCGACGAGGTCGGCGACGTCGAGCAGATCGCCCGCCGGGCGCTCGAGGAGGTGCGTGAGGCCGTCACCGGGTATCGCGCCCGGTCGCTGCCGGCCGAGATCGACCGCACCCTCGTCGCGCTCGAGGCCGCCGGCGTCGAGGCGGCCGTCGAGGTCGATGCCGGTTCGCTGCCCCCCGACGTCGAGACGCTGCTCGCTCAGGTCGTGCGCGAGGCGACCACCAACGTCGTGCGGCACAGCCGGGCCCGGCACGCCTCGATCGTGCTGGCACGCCCGGGAGGCGAGGCGCGTCTCGAGGTGACCGACGACGGCGTTGGCGTTGCCGCGCCCCAGATCGGCGCGGCCGGTAGCGAGGGCGGCAGCGGTCTGCGGGGTCTCTCCGAGCGCATCGCGCTGGCCGGCGGCAGCCTCACGGCCGGGCCGCGCCACGAGGGCGGTTTTCGCGTCACCGCGGTCGTGCCTTGTGGGGGCGCGGCCGGGGAACGGCCCGAATCGGTGGGCGCCGCGTCGACTCACGACGGGGGTTCCCGATGATCCGTATCCTGCTGGCCGAGGACCAGGAGATGGTGCGCGGCGCGCTGGTCGCCCTGCTCGGCCTGGAGCCCGACATCGAGGTCGTCGCCCAGGTCGGTCGCGGCGACGAGGTCGTCGCGGCGGCACTCGAGGCCGTGCCCGACGCCGCCCTGCTCGACATCGAGATGCCCGGCATCGACGGGCTCGAGGCCGCCGAGGCGCTCCACGACGCGCTGCCCGAGTGCAAGGTGCTGATCCTCACCACGTTCGGGCGGCCGGGCTACCTTGCCCGTGCCATGCAGGCAGGCGTGAGCGGCTTTCTCGTCAAGGACGCACCGGCCGATCAGCTCGCGACCGCCATCCGGCGCGCTTTGGCCGGTTCGCGGGTCGTCGATCCCGCGCTGGCCGCCTCGGCCCTCGCCGCCGGGCCGAACCCTCTGACCAAGCGCGAGTGCGAGGTGCTCGAGGCGGCCGCCGAGGGCGCGACCGTGGCCGACATCGCGCGCGTCCTGTTCCTCTCCGAGGGCACGGTGCGCAACTACCTCTCGACGGCGATCGCCAAGACCGGCAGCCGCAACCGCGTCGAGGCCGCGCGCCTGGCGTCGGAGCGCGGCTGGCTCTAGCCGGCGAGCGACTCCGTCGTCGCCGCTCAGGCAGGCGTGACCACGTCGCGCGCCTGGTCGCGGCTCTCGCCGACGCTCGGGCCGACTGAAGAGGAGGCGCCCGTCGCCGGTCGCGGTCGCGCGCCGGGGCACGCGGGCATAGCATGGAGAAGCCTCCCCGGCGAAGATCGGCCTGCGGTGCGTCAGCCGGACGCTGCTCCGGGGCGGGAGTCGCCCTGGCGGCGAGCCCGGTGATTCAGAGGGCACGATACGAGGAACATACCAGGCACCCGGCGACCGGAACCCCAGTGAAGAGAGAGCCGACGTGAGCAGACTGCGACGTGTCATCATCCCCCTGCTGATCATCGTGATCCTGATCGTCATCGTCGAGGCCGTCATGCGCAACAAGAGCAGCGCCGGCGTCAAGTATGCCTTCCAGGGGAGTCCCAACAGCTTCGTCACGCAGTTGAACAGGGGAGAGGTGTCGAATGTCGTCGTCAATACGACGGCGCAGACCATCCAGGTCACCTCCACCACGGGGACCTACACGATCTCCTACCCCGACTCCACGCTGCTCGCTCAGATGCTCGCCAAGCACCCGACCGTCGCCGTCTCCGCCAAGAGCGGCAGCTCCTCGTTGACGAGCCTGCTCACGCTCATCTTGCCTCTCGTGCTCATCATCGGGTTCTTCATCTTCATCATGCGGCGCATGCAGGCCGGCGGCTCCAAGGTGATGGGCTTCGGCAAGAGCCGGGCCAGGCAGGTGAGCGTCGATGCCCCCAAGGTCACCTTCAAGGACGTGGCCGGCATCGACGAGACCGTCGAGGAGCTCCAGGAGATCAAGGAGTTCCTCGAGAACCCCAAGAAGTTCCAGCAGCTCGGGGCGCGCATCCCCAAGGGCGTCTTGCTCTTCGGCCCGCCCGGCACCGGCAAGACCCTGCTGGCGCGGGCCGTGGCCGGCGAGGCCGGGGTGCCGTTCTTCTCCATCTCGGGCTCCGACTTCGTCGAGATGTTCGTGGGCGTCGGCGCCTCGCGTGTGCGCGACCTGTTCGCGCAGGCCAAGCAGAACTCGCCCTGCATCATCTTCATGGACGAGATCGACGCCGTGGGCCGGCACAGAGGAGCCGGCGTCGGCGGAGGCAACGACGAGCGCGAGCAGACCCTGAACCAGCTCCTGGTCGAGATGGACGGCTTCGAGATGAAGGACAACATCATCCTGATCGCCGCCACCAACCGCCCCGACATCTTGGACCCCGCGCTGCTGCGCCCGGGTCGCTTCGACC
>DATIYD010000088.1:0-6348 GCA_035517975.1 Thermoleophilia bacterium
CCGTCTCGAGCTCGCCGACGTTCATGAGAAAGCCGCCGTCGCCGACGATGGCCGCCACCTTGCGGGCGCCGCGCACGGTGAGGGCGGCGGCGATGGCGGCCGGCAGGCCGAAGCCCATCGCCGCGAAGCCGTTGGAGAGCAGCACCGTGTTGGGCTCGCCGGCCTCCCAGAAGCGCGCGACCCAGAGCTTGTGGGCGCCGACGTCGCTCACCAGGATGTCGTCGGCCGCCATGAGCTCGCGCAGGTCGCGCAGCACGCGCTGCGGCTTGATCGGCGCGTCGTCGTCGCCGCCGACGTCGAGCGCCTCGACGAACGCGCGGTGGTAGGGCGGCACCTCGAGGGCCGGCAGCGGCGCCGCGGCCAGCAGGCCGGTGAGCTCGGCAAGGATGTGCGTGAGGTCGCCGACGAGCTCGACCTCGGGCACGTAGTGGGCGTCGATCTCGGGCGTGACGGTGTCGATGCAGATGATGCGCCGCTCGCCGCTCGGGTTCCACGCCGAGGGCGCCCACTCGACCATGTCGTACCCGACGCAGACCACGAGGTCGGCACGACCGAAGAAGCCGGCCGGGTAGTTCTGCGCGTTCAGGCCGGCCGTGAAGAGGAAGTGCTCGTCGTCGGCCTCGAGCACGCCCTTGCCCATGAACGTGGTGATCACGTGCAGACCCGTCTGACGGCACAGCTCGCGCAGCGCCGGCGAGGCGCCCTGACGGACCACGCCGTGGCCCACGAGCAGCACCGGCCGGCGCGCCTCGCGGATGAGCGTGGCGGCCACGCGCAGCGCCTGATCGTCGGGCTCGCTCACCGGCGGCGGCGTGCGTTGCAGGCAGCGGCCGGCCACGGCCGGCTCGGCCATGACGTCGGCCGGCAGCTCGAGGTGCGTGGCGCCGGGCTTCTCGGCGGTGGCCACGGAGAAGGCCTTGCGCACCGCCTCGGCGACCGTGCGCGGATCGTGCACCCGGGCGTTCCACTTGGTCATCGGCTGCATCATCTCGACGGTGTCGATGAACTGGTGGGTCTCCTTGTGCATGCCCGACAGGTCGACCTGGCCGGTGATCGCCACCACGGGCGCGTGGTCCAGGTTGGCGTCGGCGATGCCGGTCGCCAGATTGGTCGCCCCGGGACCGAGGGTGGCCAGGCAGACCCCGGCCCGGCCGGTGAGGCGTCCGTAGGCCTCGGCCATGAAGGCGGCGCCCTGCTCGTGGCGGGTGGGGACGAACGTGATCTGCTCGGAGCGGTCGAGGGCCTCGTTCACGTCGAGCGTCTCTTCGCCGGGGATGCCGAAGACGAACTCGACGCCCTCGTTCTCGAGGCAGGCGACGAACTGGTCGGCGGCGATCAGGGGGCGCTGAGGCACGGCCGGCGATGCCGGCGGCGGCGCCTTGGCTTTGGCCGGAGAACGTTTCGTCGCTTTCGTTTTTGCCTGTGCCTCGTCTCGTGTCCTGCGCGTACTACTCTCTTACCCGCTGCGGCCGTTCGCCAGCGGCCGGGACGCGCCGCCGGCGCCTGACAGGCTCGCCCGCGCGCCGGGCGTTCAGGCGCCGGTCAGGATCGCCGGTCGCCGCCCTGGGAGCGACGGCGCAGGGCGTTCAGCGCGGGCTCGGACGCGTAGGCGTCGAGATCGAGGTAGTCGGGCCAGGGCACGGCCCCGAGGTGAGCCGCGGCCAGTCCGACCATGGCGGCGTTGTCGGTGCACAGCGCGACCGGCGGGATGAAGGCCTCGAGGCCGCGTTGCTCGCAGACCTCGGCGAGGCGGCGGCGCAGCCGCGAGTTCGCGGCCACGCCGCCGCCGACCGCGACACGGCGCAGGCCCTCTTGCTCGGCGCAACGCACCGTCTTGCTCACGAGCTGGTCGACGATGGCCTCCTGGTAGGAGGCGGCCAGCGAGGCGCGCCGCGCCTCGCTCCCCGCCTCGTCGGGGTGCTCGCGCAGGTAGTAGAGCAGCGCCGTCTTGAGGCCGCTGAAGCTGAAGTCGAAGCCGTGCGGCAGGCTGCGCGGAAACACCACGGCCGCGGGATCGCCCTGAGCGGCCAGCAGATCGAGCTCGCGCCCACCCGGATAGGGCAAGCCGAGCAGGCGCGCGCCCTTGTCGAAGGCCTCGCCGGCGGCGTCGTCGAGCGTGCGCCCGACCACCCGGAACTCGATGCCGTGCTCGACCACCGAGAGCAGCGTGTGGCCGCCGCTGGCCGTGAGCGAGACGAAGGGCGCCTCGACCCCGAGCGCGTAGCCCGCGGCCAGGTGGCCCTGCAGATGGTCGACCGGCGTGAGCGGCAGGCGGCGCGCATAGGCCATGGCCTTGGCGGCGGCGAGACCGACGAGCAGCGCACCGATCAGCCCGGGCCCGGTCGTCACGGCGAGGCCGTCGAGGTCGTCCCAGGTCACGCCGGCCTCGTCGAACGCGTCGGCCACGGCGCCTGCCAGCAGCTCGGTGTGGCGCCGCGAGGCGACCTCGGGCACGACGCCCCCGAAGACGGCGTGGAACTCGTGCTGCGACGAGACGATCGACGAGCGGATCACCGCAGGGCCACCGGCGGCGCCGGCGGTCGCGGCGCTCCCGGCGGCTGCGGCGCTCCCGGGCGGGGCGGCGCCGGTGTCGACCACGGCGGCGCTCGTGTCGTCGCACGACGTCTCGAGGCACAGCAGCAGGCTCACGCCGAGTCGCCCTCCCATTCCTTCCACATGATGAGCGCGTCCTCGCGGTTGTCGGAGTAGTAGCCGCGGCGCACGCCCGTCGCCACGAAGCCGTAGCTGCGATAGAGCTGGATGGCCGGCTCGTTGGAGACGCGCACCTCGAGCGTGTGGCCGCGATGCGGGTCGGTCTCGGTGATCTCGAAGTAGTGCTCGAGCAGATCGGAAGCGATGTGCCGGCGGCGCCGCGCTGGGCTGACGGCCAGGTTCATGATGTGCCAGACGTCGACGAACATGTCGGCGATCAGGTAGCCGATCAGCCGGCCGTCGACGACGTAGCCCAGGCAGAGCGCCTCGGGCTTGATCAGCATCGAGGCGAAGACGTTGCGATGCCAGGGCAGGCTGAAGGTCTCCCGCTCGATCGCGACGATCACGTCGAGATCGGCCGGCACGAGGCGGCGGATGACCGTCGAGCCGCCGATCGGACGTTCGGGCAGCGATTCGATCACGGTCGGCTCCGTCGGGTCGCGGCCGCCGGCGCCGAGACTCGCGGCGTCGCGTCGGGCTCGCGCCCGTAGATCGGCAGGGTCGCGGCGAACCCGCGTGCGACTCGTGGCGAGCCGGCGAGAAAGGCATGAGCCGCCATGAGGGCGCTGGGGGCGGCGACGGCGGGCTCGGTCACGACGGCCGGCGGTAGCCGGTCGGCGTGCAGGAGCGCGCCGTCGCCGCCGACCAGCGCGCCCGGCCACGGCGCGAGGAACTCGGCCAGGCCGTCGACGGCTACCACCGTGAGGCCCACCACCGGCTCGAGGGCCGGCCAGGCCGGCGGCTCGCCCGGCGACACCTGTGCGGCGCGCCTGTAGACCGCGGCGAAGACCTCGCCGCGTCGCCCGTCGATCAGGGGCACGAAGGTCGAGGCGCTCGTCCCGGCCTCCCCGCCGGCGAGGCCGCCGGCGAGCGCCTCGAGGCTCGGCACACCGGCCAGAGACAGATCGGCGGCCTGCGCCAGGGCCCGTGCCGTCGCCACTCCGATGCGCAGGCCGGTGAAGGTCCCGGGCCCCAGTCCGCAGACGACGGTCTCGGCGTCGGCGAGGCTGACGCCGGCCGCGGCCAGGGCTTCGTCGACGCAGGCAAGCAGCCGCCGCGCCTGATGGGCGCTCTCGACCGGCCGCGACTCGCCGAGCGGCACGCCCTGCCGATCGACGACGGCCGCCGAGGCGACCGCGCTCGAGGTCTCGAGGGCCAGGATCATCGCGGCCCCTCGGCGACGGCGCACGCGTCGTCGATGCCGGCGGCGGTCATCGCCGCGGCCAGGGCCGCTTCGAGGACGGTCGCGGCGCGCAGCTCGAGGCCGCGGCTGTCGAGGGTGCGGTGCTCGAGCAGGACGTCGACGTCGGCGGGCGGCAGCTCCGCCGCGCCCGCCTCGGGCCACTCGACGAAGGTCAGCGCGGCATCGTCGATGTAGTCGTCGAACGCGAAGAGCGCCGCGTCGGCGCCTGCTCCCAGGCGGTAGAGATCGAGATGGTGGAGTCGCAGGCCGCCGGCGCCCTCGTAGCTCTGCGCCAGGGTGAACGACGGGCTCGCCACCACGCCTTCGACACCGAGGGCCCGAAACGCGTCGCGCACCAGGGTGGTCTTGCCGGTGCCCAGCTCGCCGCGCAGCGTCACGAGGGCGGGCGCCACCAGCCTGTCGGCCAGCAGGCGCGCGAAGGTGCCGGTCGCCTCCGGCGAGGTGAGCGTGGCCGTGAGCATGCGCTCAGAACAGGCCGAGCTGTTCGGCCGGTCCGCGCTGCACGGGCGGTGTCGGTGGCGGTGTCACGGGATCGCTCGCCGGCGCGGCGGCCGGCGCGGCCGCCGGCTCGCTCGACGGCGCGGCCGCGGTCGGGGCGCTCGCCGGACCGGCGCCGGCCGACACGTCGACGACCTGGTCGCCGGTCGACTCGAGGTTGCCGTCGAGCGGCAGGCCGAGCACTTCGGGCAGCCGCAGGAAATCCTGCTTGAGCGTCTCGAGCATGGCCGGCGTGTACAGCGCCGCCGCCGGATGGAAGATCGGGTACAGGTAGAGCTCGCGCTCGCCGATGCGCGTGCGCTGGGGGATGCCGTGCACGCGCGTGATGCCGGTCTGGCTGCCCGAGAGCAGCTTGGTCGAGAAGTTGCCGAGCGTGCAGACGACGCGCGGCGCGATGAGCCCGATCTGGCGCAGCAGGTAAGGCTGACAGGCCTCGATCTCTTCGGGCTTCGGGTCGCGGTTGTTGGGCGGACGCGACTTCAGCACGTTGGCGATGTAGACCTGCTCGCGCGTGAGGCCGATGGTGGCCAGGAGCTGCTCGAGCAGCTTGCCGGCCTGGCCGACGAAGGGCCGCCCCTGCTGGTCTTCGTGGTAGCCGGGCGCCTCGCCGACGAACATGAGGTCGCTGTGCGGGTCGCCTTCGCCGAACACCACTCGGGTACGGGTCTCGGCGAGCAGGCACTTCTCGCAGGCCTCGGCTTCGTGCCGCAGGCGCTCGAGCTCGGCGACGACGGGATCGTCAGTTGCAGGTGGCACAGGAGGAGCCCGCGCAGGACGAGCAGCTCTTTGTGGCGCCGCCTCCGCCCAGGCCGGCAGATGTGGAGTGGACGGCGAAGCTCGACAGCAGACGGCGCACGTCGCCGGTGGCGCAGGTGGGGCAACGCGGCTTGTCGCCGTTGCGCACAAGCTCCTCGAAGCGCAGCTCGCAGTGCTCGCAGATGAACTCGTAGATCGGCATGGCGACAGTGTACCACCGGCCTTTCGCCGAATCGGCAGTTTCGCGTGACCGCGGACCCGCGCATCCGTCGAGGTGCACGGTCGGCCGGGCGCCCGCGGCCGCCGGCGTCCATCCTCAGCCTGTGCGTTTGTCCACCCCGTCCAGTGCGGCAGAATTGACCGTGCCGGGGCGCGCCCCTAAGCTGAGAACGAACGGTCGGCTCGCAACCGACCGATCGTTCGACGCCCGCGCTTCGAGCCGAAAGGCAGGAGACGCGAGCGACCCGCGAAGACGAAGGTGCGCCGGGACGTTAGGCCGGCGCGGTACCGCCCGCCACGGGCGGACTGCAGCCAAGGAGCCGACGCCTTGCTTCCACACGAAGCGCTGCGTGTGACTGTGATCGGACCGGGCCGCCTGGGCCAGACGCTCGTCGCGTCGCTCAGGCAGGCCGGCATCGCCGTGCCCGCGGTGGTGCCCTCGCCCGCCGTAGTGCCCGATCCCGGCGCCGATCCGCCCCTGCTGACGCTGTCCGACGCCGTGGCGCAGGCCGACGTCGTCTGGATCACCGTGCCCGACGACGGCATCGAGGGCGTCGCCCACGATGTCGCCGCCGCGCTCGGGGCGCCGCTCGGCGCCCCTCTCGAGCGGCCGCTCGCCGCCATCCACTCGAGCGGCCTCGGCTCGCTCGATCTCCTCGCCCCGCTGCGTGGCGTGGCCGCCGGCATCCTCAGCCTGCACCCGCTGCAGAGCTTCGCCGCGCCCGGCGACGCCGCGACGCTGCGCGACGTACCCATGGCGGTGACGGGCGACACGGCGGCCGACATGGAGTTCGGCCGCTGGCTCGCCGGCCGCCTCGGCTGCCGCCCGTTCGCGCTGGCCGACGAGGCCAAGCCGCTCTACCACCTGGCCGCCGCGGCGGCCAGCAACCTCTTCGTCGCGCTGCAGAGCGAGGCCGGCGAGCTGATGGCGGCGGCGGCGGGCCTCGAGCCCGCCGCCG
>DATIYD010000089.1:0-2583 GCA_035517975.1 Thermoleophilia bacterium
TCCGTGATCGTCGCCACCGGCGCCCAGGAGTTCGACGCCCGGCGCAAGCTGCCCCTGGGCTTCGGCCGCTACGACAACGTCATCACACAGAGCATGCTGGCCCGCCTGCTCTCGGCTTCGGGCCCGACCGAGGGCGAGGTCTACCGGCCCTCCGACGGCGCCGTGCCCGAGAAGATCTTCATGCTGCAGTGCGTTGGCTCACGCGACTGCACCTCGAGCGGCAACGAGCACTGCTCGGCGATCTGCTGCCTGTTCGCCACGCTGCATGCGTCGCTGCTCAAGCAGCACTACCCCGACGCGGACATCACGATCGGCTACACCGATATGCGCACCCCGGGCAAGGGCCACGAAGAGTACTACCGCCTGGTCCAGAGCCGCGGCGTGCGCTACGTCCGTGGCCGTGTCGGCGAGATCATCGAGGAGTCCGACAAGAGCCTGCGCGTGCGGTTCGAAGACACCGTCACCGGGCGCAAGAACGAGGAGCTCTTCGACCTCGTCGTGCTCTCCGCCGGCCTCGAGGCCTCGCAGGGCACCCTGCAGATCGCCGATGTGGCGGGCCTGCAGACCGCCGCCGCCGGCTTCATCAAGGAGTACCACCCCAAGCTCGCCCCGGTCGACACGCAGCGCACCGGCATCTTCTTGTGCGGGACAGCGCAAGGTCCGAAGAGCATCCCCGACTCGATCGCCCAAGCCAAGGCGGCCGCGGCGCGAGCCACCTCGCTGCTGTCGAGCGGCTTCACGCTCACGCCGGCCCAGGTGGCCTCGTCCGACCCCGAGGTCTGCATCGGCTGCGGCGTCTGCGAGACCGCCTGCCCGCAGGGCGCCGTGGCGCTCTCGACCGGCGACGACGCTCACGCCCTGGTCGACGCCAACATCTGCCGCGGCTGCGGCATCTGCGCCGCCGACTGCCCGTCGGGCGCCATGCAGCTCGGCGGCTTCACCGACGCCGAGATCCTGGCTGAGGTGGGCGAGTGAGTCGCACGCCGGCCGTAGCCCCCGAGCGTGTCGCTGAGACGGCCTCTGCCGCGCCGACCGCCTCGGCCGCAGCCCGCCGCTCGATCGTGGCCTTCTGCTGTCGCGAGTGCGCCTACGCCGCGGCCGACGCCAGCGCCAACGCGCGCACGCCCCTGCCGCCCAGCGTGCGCCTCGTGCTCGTGCCCTGCACCGGACGCGTCTCGCCGCTGCACCTGATCGAGGCGCTCTCGGGCGGCGCCGACGGCGCCATGGTGGCCGGCTGTCTCGAAGGCCAGTGTCACTACCGCGAGGGCAACCTGAACGCGCTCGACCGCGTGCTCTTCGCCCAGCGTCTGCTGGCCGCGGTGGGCGTCGAGCCCGAGCGCGTCCGCATGTTCACGATGAGCGCCGGCGAGCCGGGCAAGTTCGTGGCCGCCGTGCGCGAGATGGACCGCGTCGTGGCCGCCCTGCCGACCCTTGTGAGGACCTGATGCCGCTCAGCCGTCGCGGCCGCGACATGCTCGATCGCCTGCCGGCGGCGCCGGCGGGCGGCAGCGTGCTCGGCTGTGAGATCGTGCGCCACGAGGAGCTCTGCGTGGGCTGCGGCAAGTGCGCGGCGGCCTGCCCGAGCGGCGCCAGCCGGCGCGGCGAGACCTTCGACGTGCGCCAGCTCCTGGACGCGCCGGACGGCAGCCGCCGCGGCGAGCTCGGCGCCGCGCTGCGCAGCCTGCGGCGCCACGAGCCGTCGGGCCCGATCGAGGTGCCGCCGCGCGTGGCCACCTACCGCACCGTCGCCTACCAGGCCGAGCTTTGCCTGGGTTGCGGCGCCTGCGTGCGCGTCTGCCCGGCCGAGGCGATCGAGGCACGGGGCCCCGAGCTCGACACGACGCCGGCCACCGGGGCAGCCACGTGAGCGCCGCCGGCCGTGACGACGGCTTCCCGAACGGCGCCGCGACGGGCGCCGAGTCCGTGAAGGCCGAGCGTCCGCTCGTGCTGCTCTGCGAGTGCGCCGGCACCATGCGCAACGTCGACTTCGACGCGCTCGAGGCGCGCCTCGCGCCGCAGGCCGACGTGCTGCGCGACACGCACTGGTGCGCCCGCCAGGGTCAGGCCCGCCTGCTCGAGCTCATGGAGACCGACCCGCGCCGTCCGGTCTTCGCCGGCTGCTCGCGCGACTTCTCGGACCGCCGCTTCCAGCGCCTGACGGCGCGCGGCCTGCGCCTCGAGATCGCCGACATCCGCGAGGGCTGCTCGTGGGTGCACGGCGACGACACGACGGCGGTCACGGCCAAGGCCGAGCGCATCGTGCTCGGCGCGCTGCGCTACCCGGGCGCGCCGTCCGACACTCTGGCCCGCACGCAGAAGGTCGACGGCGTGCTCGTGATCGGCGGCGGGGTCTCGGGCACGCAGGCCGCCGCCGAGCTCGCCCAGATGGGTCATCGCGTCGAGCTCGTCGAGCGCCGCCCGTTCCTGGGCGGGCGCGCCGCCCGCATCGGCACCGTGTTCCCGACCAACGACTGCGGCCAGTGCCTGCCGACCACCGACGCCCAGGCCGGCACGCGCAAGTGCTTCCATCGCAACGTGGCCATCGACGATCCCAACCTGCACGTCTGGCGGCGCACCACGGTC
>DATIYD010000090.1:0-5632 GCA_035517975.1 Thermoleophilia bacterium
GAAGGCGTCGATGTAGGCGTTGCCCTCGGTGTCGTAGACCGCTGCGCCCTCGGCGCGCTCCATGATGGTCGGCTTGAGGCCCGCCATCTGCGTGAAGGGCGGCCAGAGGTGACCGAGGAAGTCGTCCTCGAGCCTTGTCTCCTGCGCTTCGAGCTCTTCCATCGCTCCTCCTTAAAGGCCTCTTACGCGGATCCCAGCAGTCGACGTCGTCAGAAGGCGACCATGGCCGGCTCGACGCCGAGCTCTCTCTCTGTACTCTCGACGATGGCGCGCAACGCGGCAAGGGTCTGGTCGGGCAGCGGCTCGGGCTTGTGACTGGCGAGCAGCCTGCGGGCCGCGGCGGTGGCGCTCGTGGAGAGGTCGCCGGCGCCGTCGGCTTCCCAGTCGTCGCGCACGCGGCGGTCGATCAGCTTGGGCTGTGACTGCGAACGCATGTACCGGTAGGTGCTGTCGAGGCTCAGGAAGTCGCCCTGCGAGCCGACCGCGTGGATGTCGTCGGTCATCAGCAGCTCGTCGCTCACGGGGATGCCGCCGAGCGCGAACTTGATCAGACGGGCGAACTCGCAATCCATGACGAGCTGACCGTAATCGAAGGTGACGCCCGACTCGAGCATCCCCAGGCCGTAGATCAGGTTGGCCCCTGCCAACGCTGGGAGCAGGCCTGTGAGAGTCTTCTCGTGACCGGACTGCGCGTCACCGAGTTTGGCGTCGCCCTACGCACCGGCGACCCAGCTGGGCAGCAGGTAGAAGCGGGCGAGCTGGGCGACGGCGGCGTTGATCAGGCCGCACTCCGGGCTGCCGACCGAGGCCGAGGCCAGCCGCAGGTCCATCGCCGTCGTCGAGCTGCCGTAGACCACCGGCGTGCCGCGCGCCGTGAGCTGCGCCAGGGTGATGCCCGAGAGCACCTCGGCGTTGTGCGTGACGAGCGTGCCCGACAGTGAGATCGGCGACGAGGCGCCGGCCATGGCCATGCTGAGCACGTTCACCGCGGCGCCGCTGCGGGCCGATCCCATGATGATCTCGCAGCAGTCCCTGACCAGCTTGAGCGGGCTCACCGGGCAGGTGATGAACGAGACCAGCGGCCGCCGGCGCAGCGCGGCCGCGCCGCCGACGACGACGGCCGCCATCTCGACGATCTTGTCGAGCAGGCGGCCGTTGATGGGGCCGATGAAGACGTGCTTGGTCGTGTTGGCGAAGATCGCCTCGGCGTTGTGCAGGGGCACCGCGTCCTGCGGCACATCGTGCGCCCCCAGGGGGCGCTCGAGGACGTCGATCTCGGGCAGGGCGTCGATCAGGCGGGTCGCTTCGGCGACGTCGCGCTTCGTGGGTTCGCGCAGCTTGCCCGTCTCGAGATCGGTGACCTTGATGCCCTCGCCGAAGTTGGTGAAGCCGACCCGGCCCGGCTCGAGCACGACGTCGCTCTCCGGCGTACGGCCGCACAGGGTGATGGTCGGCGGCGCGCTGCGGATCGCCTCGTCGACGACGTGCGCCGGCAGGCGCACGATGCGCGTCTCGCGATCGACATCGGCGCCGCCGTCGGCGAACACGTCGAGGGCTTCGTCGTCTTCGACCCAGACACCCGTGCGCTGCAGGACCTCGAGCGTCGCCATATGGATGTCGCTGAGCTCGTCGTCGGTGAAGACGTTCATGCTCAGGCCGCCCGAGCGGCGATGCCCGGCGTAGGGGTTTCTCTTCATGACCGACCTCCCTTGGGGTCGAGCTCGGGCTCGCGCACCAGGCCGGTCTTGTGCTTGAGCCGCTCCACGCAGTTGATCCTGATGTCGAGCAGCTCGGCGATGCGAGCCTTGGCCTCGAGTCCCTTGGCCACGCCCGGCACGGCCGTCACGGTGCCGATGTCGAGCTCTTCACGAAGCGTGCGCATGAGTGTCGAGTCGGACAGGTCGAAGGTACTCACGCCGAGCTTGTCGGCGACGTAGGCCTTCGCCTCGGGGAGCCTCATCTTCTTCAGCTGCATCCTGGCCACCAGATCTCCAGCAGTCTTGATGCCGCCGATCGACGAGGCCAACGCGTGAGCCATGCCCATGCCGTTGGGGTCGCCGGTGCCCACCTATAACCCGTCGGCGCGGCCGATCTCGATCATCGCGGCGCTCGCCCGGGTGACCATGTCGATCGGCGAGACCTCGAACATCGGCACTCCCCCCACCCCATTGCCGACGTTCGGATGGATGGGGATCGTCGCCTCGGCCGTGCAGGCCTTGACGAAGGTGACGGCGCGAGCGACGTTCCAGGCGCACGACTTGCGCGAGTTGTTGTTGACCACCGGGCCGAAGATCGCGGCGCCGGCCTTCTCGACCAGTTTCATCTGCTGGTGCGGCCACAACCCGGCCAGCCGCACGCCCTCATACTCGAGCTCGCCGTGAAAACCGAGCACGTTCTCGGCGGCCATGCCGATCTCGACGGCCATGTCCGTCGTGCCTGAGACGTGCTCGCAGGCCCGCAGCGCCGCCAGGAACTCGGCGTCGCCGGTCGAGGCGACCGTGTCGTAGTTGATGCCGTCGGCCGAGACCTCGACCATCTTCTCGGAGAGCCAGATGGTGTCGGCCTGGCAGGCCTCGAGGGCCTCTTCCTGGGTGCGCCGCGCCTCTTCGATCTTGCCGAGCGGCAGCAGGTCGGACGGGTTCGCATAGGAGCCGTCGGGCTGGTAGTACAGGCCCAGGTTGGGCATGAAGCCGTAGAACAGCGGCAGAATGGTGATGTGCTGCAGGAACTCCATGTGCTCCTGCTCGACCGTGGCGATGAACTTGCAGGGCTTCACCGAGTAGTCGAGATGCCCGACCTCCATGGAGTCGTAGGCGAAGGCGGTCTCGAACAGACGGATCGCCTGCTCGCGGCCGATCGGCGCGCCGACCCCGCTCGACAGCCGCGACGAGCAGAGCGTGTTGACCGAGCCGTCCTTGGTCATGACCGCCTCGTGACCGCGCTCGACGCCCCAGATGCGGGTCGTGCTGGCGAACATGTCCTCGAGGTAGTCGAGCTCGTTTTCGGTGAGCGCCGGGATCTTGCCTTTCTTGGCCGCCGCCTCGGTGCCCTCGATGAGGTCGCGACGCAGGTCGTCGCGCGACATCTGCACCGTGGCCCCATCGCCCATGCGCGTCGTGATCATGCCCACAACCTCGCCACCTCCCTGCCGGCACGCCGACCCGACGGGTCCCGCGAGTCGTCCGCCAGGGGCCCCGGGTGCGGCGTGCGTGCGTCCCGGATGGCCGGATGCTATCCCACCCAGGTGGATAAGACAAGCGCCGCGCCACGGGAATCGCACCGCCCGGGCGGCTACTCGGACGGCTGCCGCCCGCCCCCGTCAGCTCTCGCAGCGGCGTGTTCCTCGAGTGCGGGCATGGCGGTCGCGATCAGGAACTCGAGCGTTCGCAGCGGCTTGCCGGTGTCGAACTCAGGGTCGAGCCCGGCCTGCACCGAGAGCCCGTCGACGACCGCCGTGATCAGCCGGCCCAGGCCCTCGAGCAGCTCATCGGCTGCGCCGTTCTGCAGGTCGAGCCACGTGAGATTCTGCTCGCACCACCACGGGTAGAGGGCGGCGATGCGTCGCCGGAGCTCGGGTTCGCGCATGGCATGCGGCAGGATGTCGAAGAAGCCGCGGAAGGCCTGCGTGGAGTCGATCATGCGCCGTTTGGCCTCGATGGCCGCCTGGAGACGCTCGCTGTGAGGCAGCGCTGGGACGGTCCGCGCCATCCGCGTGAACTCGCCGTGCATGAGAGCATCGACCAGGGCGGCAACGAGGCCGGCCTTGTTGCCGAAGTTGTAGCGGATCGACGCCTTGTTCACACCCGCGGCGGCCGCGACCTTCTCGAGCGTGATCTCCTGGTACCCGCCCTCGACCAGCAGGCGCTGGGCCGCCGACAGGATCTTCTTGGCCGTGGCCGGCAACGCAGCGCTCGGGTCGTCGATGAAGAACGGCAGGACCGGGAGCTTGCGGTCCGCCGGCGTGCCCTTCTTCGCTCCCACCGTGCCTCCTTCTCCCGGCGTCGCGGGAATGCCCCGCCCGGGTGGTTGTATCACACCTGAGGGATCGTCGCCTCGTCCACGGCGCAAATGCGACGCAGGGCGCGGATCTGGTCGTCGCTCAGGTTCGGCCGGCGGCCGGCGCGCGCGGCCAGGATCTCCTCGACCCGCGCGATCGCGACGTCGACCTCGGTGGTGCCCTGCGCCCGCCACGCGTCGTAGGGCAGACGTGACGCCACCCGCGGCACGAAATGCTCGCCGGCCTTGATGCGCTGTCTCGTCACCTTCTCCTTCAGGAAGTTGCCGCCGATCCCGACGCGCTCGATCATCTCGCGGGCCATGGTCTCGGGGCTGAACTCGACCTCGCCGAGCAGCCGGCGGATCATGGCGACGATCTCGGCGTCGACCACGATCTGCGGCAGGTAGAGGGTGTTGACCGAGTCGATCAGACCCATGCCGCCGCTCAACAGGTCTGAGCCCGCGGCCACCGTCACGATCGCCTTCAGGGCCTTCTCGAAGCCGTCCTGCACGCCCAGGTGCTTGGCGTCGGTACCGAGGCCGGGCGTGGTCACCGGCAGGCCGAGATGGTGCAGCACTTCGGTGAAGGCCGCGTTCAGAAGACCGCCCTCGAGCGCGCCGTAGCAGATGCTGGTCGAGCGCATGTCGAGGATCGCGCCCGAGGGTCCGCAGATGAGCTTCGATCCGGGGCTCAGGATCTGCATGGCCGCCACCGCCCCGAGGAGCTCGGCCACACCCTGCACAACGACGCCGGCCAGCGTGACCGGGGCCGTCGCTCCCGAGATGGGCACGGTGTAGATCTCGATCGGCGTGCCGTAGTCGGCGAGGCCCGCGTGAAAGTCGAGCAGGTGCCCGTCGAGCGAGAGCGGTGAAGCGACGGTGAACAGCGTGCTGATACGGGGCCGCCGCCTGAACTCGTCGAGGCTGCCGCAGAGCACCTCGGCGATCTGCAGCACCGGCTCGATGGCACTGGGGCAGTCGACGAACGTGACGTGCTTGTCGGTCTCGGTGAGGACCGTGTAGTACTCGAGCTTCTCGCGTGCCTCGAGCGGCACGTCGCTGGCCGTCACGGTCGTCCACTGCACGTCGAGCTCGGGCGTCTCGTCGAGCAGGATGGTGGCGGCGCGCAGGTCGTCGAGGGTCGACGGCCGGTGCTCGCCGGTGCGGTGATCGAGAGTGAGGGCGGCGCAGCCCGAGGGCGAGAAGGCCGGCCGACCGCCGTCGTGGAGCACCACGTCGTTCTCGGGCGCGGCTCCGCCCAGGACGATCTCGCGCGGGCACTGCCGCCGCAGGCGGTCGACGAGCTCCGCCGGCAGGCGCACGACCCCCGTGGCCGCGTCGACCGTCGCCCCGGCGGCGCTCAGCTCCTCGAGGCGCCGCGATCCGGTCATCCGCAGGCCGACGTGCTCCAGCAGGAGAAGCGCCTCCTGGTAGACGGCATCCTTCTCGTCCCGGCTCAGCCACGTGGTCACTGCGTGCATGGGTGTCCCTCCATCTCCTGTTCGGCCCCCGCCACGATGCGGCCGATCTGATCGGCCACCTCGACCGGCAGCGGCTCGGGGTGGTGCGACGCCAGGATCTCGAGCGCCCTGGCCCGCGCGCGGTCGTGCAGGTCGGTCGCTCCCGCGGCCGTCCA
>DATIYD010000091.1:0-3790 GCA_035517975.1 Thermoleophilia bacterium
GGGCGGCGGGCCTGGGCCCGCCGCCCCCGCCGGCGGATGGAGTCGAAGATCGGGTGGGCATGCGGACTCTCCGGTCCGGGGGTTTGGCCAGGGTCGTATCTTACCGCATCGGCGAGAGAACGCCGTTTGGACAGGGCGCGGTCCATCGCTCGCGCCTGCGACGCCGAGGGGTCGCCTCGCGGGCGCCTACGCCGCCGAGCGTCCCCGACGGGGCCTGTCGCCGGGCAGCGGACGGCCCTCGGGCGGGCCGAAGAGGCGGTCGAGCAGGCGCCAATGCCAGATGGCGCGCACGGTGAAACCCCACGACACGGCGATCACGATGAGCAGGATCTGCTGCAGGATGCCGATCGGCTGCATGGCGAACAGGTGCCGGCCCGAGGCCGTCGAGACGATGACGAGGTAGACCACGAACAGGACGGCGGCCATGATCGTCGGGCGCCGGTCGCCGCGCAGGCGGGCGCCGCCCACCCAGCGCATCGAGGGCGGCACGGTGAAGGGCAGCAGCAGCAGGCCGCAGAGCACGGCCAGCGCGGTGGTCGCCGTCTGGGCCACCGGCAGGGCGGCCTGCACGGCCTGCTCGGTGGTGGCCCCGTGGTGGGCCAGCAGGTAGCTGTGCTCGTTGGTCTTGAAGTAGAGCGTGTAGACGGCGAGCTCGAAGAGGGCCAGCAGGATGCTCGCCGGCACGGCGAAGCGGGCCAGCGGCCGGTAGATGCGGCCCTTGATCGTCTGCCCGGACTGGGCCCAGACGATGAGCCCGATGGTGGGCACGGTGGCCGTGAGGTACGAGAGCAGGGCCGACTGGCGCGGCGAGAAGGCAAAGCCGCCGATCAGCGCGACGAACGGGATCACCAGGGCGCGCGAGAAGATGCGCACGCTGAAGATGTTGAGGATGTCCTGCATGCCGTTGCGGATGCGCTGACCCTCGCGGAAGGCGCTGGGCAGCACGCCGAACGAGTCGCCCATGAGCACGAGATCGGCCACGCCGCGGGTCGCCGGGCTGCCGCTCTCCATGGCGATGCCCAGGTCGGCGCGCTTGAGGGCGATCACGTCGTTCACGCCGTCGCCGATCATGGCGACGTAGCGGCCGCGCTTGCGCAGGGCCGTCGTCAGCGCCTCTTTCTGCTGGGGCGAGACGCGCCCGAAGATGGTGCCCTCGACCGCGGCCGCGGCGAACTCGTGCTCGTCGAAACGGGCGAGCTCGGCGCCGGAATAGGCGACGAGCTCGCCCTCGAGCCCGGCCTGGGTGGCCAGCGCCCGCACGGTGCGGGGGTCGTCGCCCGAGATCACCTTGACCTCGATGCCGGCGGCCGCGAACTCGCGCAGGGTCTCGGCCACCTTGGGCCGCAGCTCGTCGGCCAGGCTGACGAGACCGAGCGGCACGAGGCCGGCCGGCAGCAGCGGGGCGCCGCCGGCCGCGGCGAAGCTCGTCGGCTCCCGCGTGCCGGCCAGCAGCAGCACGCGCAGGCCGGCTCCGCTCCAGGCTGTCGTGCGCTCGGCGATGCCGGGATCGTCCGCGAGGCGCGGGATGAGGACCTCGGGCGCCCCCAGCACCAGCGTGGCGTAGGGCAGGCCGCCGTCGGCGAACGTCAGGCCGCTCCATTTGCGGCCCGACGAGAAGGGCGCCTCGCCGGTCGCCGAGAGCGGCAGGCCGGGCAGCCCGGCGACGAGTGCCTCGATCGTGCGGTTCGGCACCGCGGTGCTGGCCGCGTAGGTGGCCAGCATGCTCTCGAACTCGGCGCGCGAGGCCTCGAGCGGCTCGAGCTCGCGCACGCGGATGACGTTGGTCGTGAGGGTCCCGGTCTTGTCGGTGCACAGCACGTCGACGTTCGACAGCGACTCCACGGCGTTGGCTTCCTGGATCAGCGCACCCTTGCCGGCCATGCGCACGGCGCCGAGGGCGTACGCCAGCACGATGGCGAGGATCAGGCTGTTGGGCACGAGGCCGACGATCACGGTCGCCGCCTGCAGGGTCTCGACCCACGGCAGGTGCTGGGTGAAGTGCTGGGTGATGACCAGCGCGCAAAAAGCCAGCGCGATGACGAGCAGGATCCACACCAGCACGTTGGCCTGGTGCTGGAGGGGCGTGAGGTAGCGGCGGTGCGACTGCGCCGTGGCGGTCACCTTGTTGGCGAAGCTCTCGGCGCCCACGGTCTCGGCCTCGTACCAGCCGTCGCCGGCCACGCAGAAGCTGCCCGACAGCACGCCGTCGCCCGCGTGTTTGACCACGAGGTCGGCCTCGCCGGTGAGCAGCGACTCGTCGAGCTCCAGATAGCCCGGCCCCACGACGCGTCCGTCGACCACGATCTGGTCGCCTGGCCGCGCCCTGATGACGTCGCCGACGACGAGCTCGCCGGGGTCGACCTCGCGCTCGTGGCCGTCGCGCAGCGCGACGGCGTGCGGCCTGGTGAGGATGGCGATGCGGTCGAGGGTGCGCTTGGCGCGCACCTCCTGGTAGAGGCTGATCAGGGTGTTGGCCAGCACGACGCCGACCGACAGCAGCGCGTCGAGGTAGTGACGGAACGCGATGAGCACCGCGGCCAGCACGAACAGGATGTTGTTGATGAAGTTGAAGACGTTGTCGCGGACGATCTGGCGGTAGGTGCGGCCGGTGGCGACGGGCGCGTCGTTGCCCTGGCCGGCCGCGCGCCGGCGCGTGACCTCGGCTTCGGTCAGGCCGGCCGGGAGTCCGGTGCGATGTCGTTCGTCGACGGGGATGGTCGACTCCTTGGAGGGCGAACGGAGGTCCGGGCTATGGTACCACCGGGCTGCGGCGCCAAAGCCGGCGGCGGCGACGCCGAAGCCCTCCGCCGGGAGCCGCCGAGCCGAAGCGGCGCATGCCGCGTCCCGGGCTGCTGCAAATCGTCCTGCCGGGGCGATTGACTCGCCCGGCCTGCCGCGATTGAATCGTAGGCGAGCCGGGCCCAGTGCCCGGCGACCGCAGACCACAGCACGAAACGCAGACGACGACGAAAGCGCGGTGCGTTTGAAGCAACAGCCTTTCTGCGGCCGTGGCAATGCCGTGCGGCAAGCCGGGTGCGCCACGTGCTGACCCCTTCGCCGTCGTCACCCCACCCCGGGTCGCCACCCTTCGACGCCGCTCCCCCCGACGGTCGCGACACGCTCGTCGAGGCACTCGCTCGCGGCCTGTCGCCGAGTGGTCGTCAGGCGGCTGCGCGTTCGCGGCGTCTCGCCGCCTCGCTGGCCGCCCATCTGCGCCGTGCCGGCGAGTGCGACGGCGGGCGCGAGGCGCCCTGCGAGACCCGCCTTGTGACCGACCACCTGCTGCTGGCCGAGGCCGACCGCGACCAGAACGTCTACCTCGGCGCGCTCTTCACGCGGTACCTGACGCGCGCCGTGCCCGATCTCGTCTTCCTGCCGGTCGAGACCATGGAAGTGGTCGAGGCCATGCGCTGGGCGCGCGCCACGGGCACGCCGGTGACGGTGCGCGGCGCCGCCTCGGCCGCCCTCGGCGGCGCCGTGGCCAACGACGGCGGCCTCGTGCTCGACCTGGCGCGCCTCGACAAGGCCGAGATCGACCCGGCTGGCGAGGTCTGCGTGGTCGGCGCCGGGGCGCGCCTGCGGCGCGTGCACCGCGCCCTCGCCCGGCGCGGCCTCGCCCTGCCCGTCTACCCCTCGAACCTCGGCGCCACCCTGGCGGGCTGGCTCGCCACCGGCGGCGCCGGCCTCAACGCCTTCGGGCCCGGCCGCGTGCTCGACATCGTGCGGGCCGCCGACGTCGTGCTGCCGAGCGGCGAGCTCGTGCGCCTGCACGCCGACGGCCGGCTCGACG
>DATIYD010000092.1:0-2401 GCA_035517975.1 Thermoleophilia bacterium
CTGATCTCGGCGGCCGCCGCCGTGGCGTCGGTCGCCGTGGTGATGGCGCCGCCGACCACGACGACGCCGGCGCCGGCCGCCACGGCCGCCGCCGCCGTCTCTGAGTTGATGCCGCCGGCGGCGCTCACCGGAATGGCGACCGCCGCGGCCACCGCCTGCAGCGTGGCGAAGGGCGCCTCGCCGCGCATCTGCTGGTCGATCGCGGTGTGGATGCCGACGTAGTCGGCGCCCCAGGCCTCGGCCTGACGGGCGCGCGCCACCGGGTCGGCCACCTCGATCATGTCGACGATCAGCTTGCAGCCGTAGTTGTGGGCGGCCTCGATGCACTCCTTGATGGTCGAGTCGCTGGCGGCGCCCAGCACGCCGACCAGGCCGGCGCCGGCCTTGGCCGCGTACTCGACCTCGATGCGGCCGGCGTCCATCGTCTTCAAGTCGGCGAAGACGAGCTTGTCGGGAAACGCCGCGTTCAACTCGCGCACCGCGTTCAGGCCCTCGGCCTTGATCAGCGGCGTGCCGGCCTCGACCCAGTCGGCGCCGCCCGCCACTGCCTCGCGGGCGACCTGCAGGGCGCGTGGCAGATCGACGAAGTCGAGGGCGACCTGCACGATCACGCTCATACGCCCATCACCTGCACGGTCAGCTTGCGCTCGCGGGGCCGCGCGTCGAAGTCGCAGAAGACGATCGTCTGATAGCGACCCAGCATGAGGCGGCCGTCGACGAACGGCACCGTGAGCGAGGGGCCGACGAGGCCGGCCCGCACGTGCGAGTGGCCGTTGCCGTCGCGCAGGTTGTCGTTGTGGGCATAGTGGCGGTCGGGCGGGGCGATCTGGTCGAGCGTGACCTGCACGTCGGCCACGACGCCGGGCTCGAACTCGAGGGTGGTCACCGCGCCGGTCGCGCCCGGCACGAAGACCGTCGCCGTGCCGTCGCGCAGGCCCGACTGGCGCACGGCCTCGGCCACGTCGTCGGTGATACCGATGATGTCGGCGTCGCCGCGGCTCGAGAACTCGATCGTGCCGGTCACGACGCGCATGAGTCCTTCGCGCACGGCGGCCTGGCGCCGGCCGTTGATCATCACTGTCGCCACGTAGGTCACTCCTTCGCTCGCGATGCCGGCCCGCGGTGCGGGTCCGGCTCATCTGGGATGGCATCGTCAGGGGTCGCCGTGCCGACGGCGACGTTGTCGAGCAGCCGCGTGGCGCCGAGGCGCACGGCGGCGACGATGAGGCTTTCGGGGGGCACGGCGCCGGCCTCGTCGATCGGGGCGAAGCTCGCGGGATCGACCACGGCGACGTAGTCGACGGAGAAGGCGGGGCGTCGTGGTGCGTCGGGGTCGTCGGCGACGGCAAGCCGCGAGGGAAAGCCGATCACCAGGCGCGCCGTGACCTCGTTGACGACGGCGCGCGCCCCCTCGGCGGCCAGCTCGCGGCCGGCCAGCAGCGCGCGGTGGAGCTCGGGCGCCTTGGCGCGCTCGGCCGGCGTGAGGTAGGCGTTGCGCGAGCTCATGGCCAGGCCGTCGGGCTCGCGCACGGTCGCGACCGGCACGATCTCGACCGGCAGGTCGAGGTCGGCCACGAGGCGCCGCACCACGGCGAGCTGCTGGGCGTCCTTGCGGCCGAAATAGGCGCGGTCGGGGGCGACGATCGTGAGCAGCTTCGTCACGACCGTCGCGACGCCGTCGAAGTGGCCCGGGCGCTCCGCGGCCTCGTAACGGTCGGCGAGGGGGCCGTCGACGTGCACGGTGGTGGCGGCGCCGTCGCGGTACATCTCGGCGACCGCAGGCGCGAACACGGTGGTCGCGCCGGCGCCGGCCGCCAGGGCCACGTCGCGCGCCTCGTCGCGCGGATAGCGCGCCAGGTCCTCGCCGGGCCCGAACTGGGTCGGGTTCACGAAGATCGACACGGCCACCGCGGCGCACTCGCGGGCGGCGGCCGCCACGAGGGCCAGATGGCCGTCGTGCAGCGCGCCCATGGTCGGCACGAGACCGAGCGGCCGCGGCAGCGCGGCGAGGGCCGCGCGCGCCTCGGCGATCGTGCGGGCGATCGTCACGCCGTCCTCGCGAGCCGGGCTCGCCACGAGCTTGCCCGACCTGTCGTGTGGCGTGCTCACAGCCGACCTTCGGGGCGTTCGAGAAGCTCGCGAAGCGTACGTACCGTTTCGTCGTCGAGCCGCGGCGCGGCCAGATGGAGCGCCTGCAGCGAGAGCGAGCGGTAGGTGTCGGCGTAGCGCGGCGGTTGGCCGGCGAGCAGCTCGAGGTGGGCGCGCACCGTGCCGACGTCGCCGCGAGCGACGGGGCCGGTCAGCGCCTGCGACGGTCCGTGGGCGGCGACGTTGCCGGCGGTCGTGGCCACGAGCGGGGCGAGCAGGCGGGCGGCGGCGGCGGGCTCGAGGCCCGCCGCCG
>DATIYD010000093.1:0-2115 GCA_035517975.1 Thermoleophilia bacterium
CCGTGGTCGCCGAGACCGATGCCTACGTCGCCATCGCTTCGGAGTTTCGCTCCCTGGCGCAGCTGCCTGGGGTCAAGCACGCGAACGTGTTCGAGCCCAAGCCGGCGGAGGTCTACTCATGGTCAGTGTGATGGCGCAGGCCACGCAGCGCGTCGAGTTCGATCTCGAGCGGCAGAGCCTGCGCGAGCTCAACCAGTTCCTGCACGGCGATCTCTCGGGCGTACGGGAAGTGCTGGTCAAGAATCCCGACGGCGCACACAGTATCGCCGTGGGCCTCAATGCCCCGGTGCACGTCGACATTGGCGGCCATGCGGGCTACTACGCCGCGGGCATGAACAAGACTGCCACCGTCGTCATACACGGCAACGCCGGTCCAGGTGTGGCGGAGAACATGATGTCCGGTCGTGTCGAAGTCGCGGGCTTCGCGAGCGGTGGTGCAGGCGCCTCGGCCCACGGCGGGCTGCTGCTCATTCGCGGTGACGCGGGCCTTCGCTGCGGCATCTCGCTCAAAGGTGCCGACATCGTGGTCGGCGGCGAGGTCGGCAGCTTTTCCGCTTTCATGGCCCAGGCCGGCCGCATGGTCATCTGCGGCGACGCCGGCGATGGCCTGGGCGACTCTCTCTATGAGGCCGTGCTCTATGTGCGCGGCAAGATCCGCTCGCTCGGCGCCGATGCGCGCATCGAGCCCATGGGCGAGCGTGACCATGCCGCCGTGCGCGAGTTGCTGGCGGCCGCCGGTCTTTCGTACCCGAGCCACGAGTTCAAGCGCGTGGCCTCCGCGCGCACGCTTTATCACTGGAACGCCGACGCCGGCCAGACTTACTGACGGAGAAAACCCTCATGGCCACACTGCCCGCGGACGCCGTCCCCCAGCCCGCCGCGCCGAATCCGAACCTGCAGCTCGAGGAGAGTGCCGGCTTCGACCGGCAGATCATCCATTACATTCAGCGCGCCGCGGCCACGGGTCTCTACGAGATTCGCGGGCTCGGTGCCAAGCGGCACCTGCCACACTTCGACGATCTCGTGTTCCTCGGCGCCTCGCTGTCGCGCTACCCGCTCGAGGGCTATCGCGAGAAATGCTCCTCGACCACCGTGCTCGGCACGCGCTTTGCGAAAAAGCCCATCACGCTCGGCACGCCGATCACGATCGCCGGCATGAGCTTCGGGGCGCTCTCGGCCAACGTCAAAGAAGCGCTGGGCCGCGCGGCCACGGAGATGAACACGTCGACCACGACCGGCGACGGCGGCATGACGGCCGAGGAGCGCCAGTCATCGAAGACGCTCGTCTATCAATGCCTGCCCTCGCGCTACGGCTTCGATCCGGACGACGTGCGTCGTGCGGATGCCATCGAAGTGGTCATCGGCCAGGGTGCCAAGCCCGGCGGTGGCGGCATGCTGCTCGGGCAAAAGGTCTCTCAGCGCGTGGCGGCGATGCGCACACTGCCGGCGGGCGTCGACCAGCGCTCGGCCTGCCGGCACCCGGACTGGACCGGTCCAGATGACCTGGCGATCAAGATCAAGGAGCTGCGCGAGATCACGGACTGGGAGAAGCCGATCTATGTGAAGGTCGGCGCCACGCGCGTGTTCCACGACGTGAAGCTCGCGGTCCATGCCGGCGCCGATGTCATCGTAGTCGACGGCATGCAGGGCGGCACGGCCGCTACGCAGTGGGCGTTCATCGAGCACGTCGGCATTCCGACCCTGGCCGCGGTGCGGCAGGCGGTCGATGCGCTCGAGGATCTGAACAAGAAGCAGCAAGTGCAGCTCATCGTCTCGGGCGGCGTCCGCACCGGCGCAGACGTCGCGAAAGCGCTCGCCCTCGGCGCTGACGCCGTATCGGTGGGCCAGGGCGTGCTCGTGGCGCTCGGCTGCAATTCCGACCAGTACGTGCAGCACGGCCAGCACCACTCCGCGCTCGCCGACTACCACAAACTCGGCACGGCACCCGGATACTGTCATCATTGTCAGACCGGCCGTTGCCCGGTCGGCGTCACGACCCAGGACCCGGTGCTCGAGCAGCGTCTCGAGCCCGCGGTGGGCGCGAAGCGCGTGCGCAATTATCTGCAGACCCTGACCATGGAGCTGACGATGATCGCGCGCGCCTGCGGCAAGCAG
>DATIYD010000094.1:0-3533 GCA_035517975.1 Thermoleophilia bacterium
TTCGAAAGAAACCCGCCCCCCCCCCTCCTCGTTTTGTGCATCCTCCGGAGCAGGATCCAAAAGGGTCCGCACCGTCGTGGGGCACGCGGCGCCGCGTTTTGGGACCATTTCGCCGGTCGAGGCTGTCGCGGCGGCCGTCCATGGGGCAGAATGGACCACCATGAGCCCGCGATCCGACAGAAAGCCACGGCGCAGCGGCTCGCCCGGGGTCAGGCGGGCGGCCGCATCCACCCGCGACCTGCTGACCCTTTTTGCTCGCGTCGTCCTGCTTGCCTTCCTGGCGGCCGCGCTGACCCAGGCCGTCGCGATCCTGATCAAGCAGCCGGCATCGCTCGGCCCGCACGCCACGGCGGCCTCGTATGCGGCTTGCACGCTTGCTCTCGTGTCGGTCGCGCTCATGCTCGCCCTGGCGCTGAACGCGTCGTTCCTGCCCGACCGTCTCTTCGCTCCGGAGCGCCTCGGCGTGCTGTTCGTCGTGGTCGCCGGGACCGGCGCGGCGGCGATCGCTATCGGACTGGCCGGCTCGTTCCGGCTCGGCACTGTCGTCGCCGAGGTCGTCCTGCTCGGAGCGGTGCCGTTCGTCGTCATGGGCCTGGTATCGCCGGGTCTGTTCCGGCGGCCCCCGCGGGTCGGGCGCGGCCCCGACGGACCCGGTCGGACCGGCGACCGACCAGACCCGGGCAACGATCGCGCCGCCTCCGTTCACCGCGACCGGTCCCGCCAGCGGCGCGGCGGCCGGGGCAAGCGGTGAGCCCGTGAGCGCGCCGTCCGGCCCGCAGACGCCCGGCGCCGCCGGCCAGCAGACGGCCGGCCCCGCCGGGCCGCCGGCGACCCGGCGCGGCGGGGCGAAGACGACCTACAAGGTCGAGCGCCCGTCACGACCCGGCGCGGCGGCGGTCGCGGCGAAGATCGTGGTCACCCTCGTCTTCGCCGCGACCGCCGCACTGGCCGTCTACCGGGCAGCGCGTCCCGCGGCCACGCCGCACGATCACGTCCCGCTCACGCTGGTGCGCGACGGGTACGCCCTGGTCGCCGTGCTCGCCCTCGTTCTGACCGCGGCCGCCGTCGCCTGGGTGGTGCGCGGCGCGCAGTTCGCCGACAACCTCGCGTTCGCCCTGTTGTGGCCGATCGCGACCGTGCTCATGGTGATCGCCGCCGGCGCCTCGCTCGTGCCGCAGCACTACCTGCGGCCCGGCCCCGTGCTCGCGCCGGCCGGCCTCGCGGCGATCGGCATGATGATCGCCGTCGCCTCGGTCTACAACCGCGCCTCCGGGCACTAGGCGGTCGTCGCGGTGTCCTCCTCACGCCCTCGTCTGGGCCTGATCGTCAACCCCTTGGCCGGGGTCGGCGGCAAGGTCGGCCTCAAGGGCAGCGACGGCGCCGAGATCGTGCGGCAGGCGCTCGAGCGCGGCGCCGTGCGCGAAGCGCCCGGACGCGCCGCGCTCGCCCTTGGGCGGCTCGCCCGGCTGCGCGAGCAGCTCGAGATCGTGACGTTTCCGGGTGAGATGGGCGCTGATGAGGCGCTCGCCTGCGGCCTCGATCCGATCGTCGTGCCCGGCGTGATCGGCGCGAGCTGGGGGCAGGCCGGCACGCTGCCGGACGGCGCTCCCTTGACGACCGCCGACGACACCGTGGCCGCCGCTCGCGCCCTGCGCGACATGGGCGTCGGCCTGCTGCTCTTCGCCGGCGGCGACGGCACGGCGCGCGACGTCTGCCGGGCGGTCGGCACCGACCTCGTCTGCCTGGGCGTGCCGGCCGGTGTGAAGATCCACTCGGCGGTCTACGCGACGACGCCGGTCAGCGCCGGCGAGCTGGCCGCGCTCTACCTGCACGACCGCCCGGCGGCGGTCCGCCTGCGCGAGGCCGAGGTCATGGACATCGACGAGGAGGCCTTTCGCTCCGGCCGCGTCTCGGCCCGCCTCTACGGCTATCTCTCGGTGCCCTACGAGCGCGGCATGGTGCAGTGCGCCAAGGCCGGCGGCTGCGCCGGCGAGGAAGCCGACCTGCGAGCCATCGCCGCCGACGTCGTGAACGGCATGGCGGCGGGCGTTCTCTATCTGCTCGGCCCGGGCACGACGACGCGGGCCGTGGCCGACATGCTTGGCGTGGCCAAGACACTGCTCGGCGTCGACGCCGTGCGCGATGGCCGGCTCGTGGGGGCCGACCTGAGCGAGGCCGAGATCATCGAGCTGCTGGAACCGGGCGTCGAGGCGCGCATCGTGGTCACCGTGATCGGCGGGCAGGGCCACATCTTCGGGCGCGGCAACCAGCAGTTGAGCGCCGCCGTGATCCGCCGCGTGGGCCTCGAGCGGGTGATCGTGATCGCGAGCGAGACCAAGCTGCTGTCGCTGGCCGGCGGCCCGCTGCTCGTCGATTCGGGCGAGGCCGAGCTCGACGTCGCCTTCGCCGGTTACCGGCAGGTGGTCACGAGCCTCGGGCGGCGGACGATGTACCGGGTCGAGGGGGTCGCCGCGGAGGGCGTCGCCGCCGGGGGCGCCTCGCCCTAGGTGCGCAGGCGGGCGAGGGCGTCGCCGATCATCGTCTCGACCATGGCGAGCGCCCCGTCGACGTCGAAGCTCGGGTCGAGCGCGGCCTGCAGGCCGATGCCGTCCTCGATGGCGACCAGCACCGAGCCGATGGCGGCGAGCTCGCGGCGGCGCTCGTCGCTCACCGGGCGGAGCGCGGCCTCGTCGGGCTCGGCCGGCTCACTCACGCCGGTCATCTCGAGCACGAGCTCGCGGTAGTCGTCGTACAGGGCGGCGATGCGCCTGGCCAGATCGGGCTCGCGCAGGGCCGACACGATGAGCTCGAAGAAGTCGTGCTGCGACTGCACGTCATCGGCCTCGCGCTTGATCCAGTCGAGGAACGTGGGCAGGCTGCCGCCCGGGCCGGCGAGCCCGTAGACCGACACGGCCAGGTCGTGGAAGAGGGAATCGAAGAGGATCGCGACGAGGCCGGCGCGGCTGCCGAAGTGGTACGGGATCAGCGTGCGGCTGACGTTGGCCTCGTTGGCCACCGCCTCGATCGTCAGACCCTCGAGGCCGCGCTCGGCCAGCACGCGGCGCGCCGCCTCGAGGATACTGCGCGCCGTGGGCGGCAGCGCCTGCATGGGGTGGTCGCGCGGCAGGCCCGGCGAGTACTGGCTCGGCCGGGTCAGGCGAGGCCGGCCGCGTTGCGAGCGCTCTTCCGCTGGACGATTTTCTTGGCTTGACAATTCAGGACCCTGTACTAGCGTCGGCGGCGACCCATGCGCCCCGAGAGGGGCGCTCTCGGCTTCGACAAGGCGGCCGGTTCCGCAGCAAGCCCCGGCCGCGCACGCGTGACAAGGAGTGTAACGCATGAAGGTTCTCATCGTCGGTACCGGCGGCGTAGGCGAGTCCATGGCCGCGATCGCCAAGCGGCGCGACCCCAACAAGGGCTGGCTCGAGAAGATGGTCATGGCCGACTACGACCTGGCCAAGGCGCAGGCCATCTCCAAGCGTCTCGGCGAGGACAGGTTCCCGGCCGAGAAGGTCGACGCGAGCAACCCCGAC
>DATIYD010000095.1:0-3927 GCA_035517975.1 Thermoleophilia bacterium
CGGTCCGGCTTCGGGGGAATGATGCCGGCGGAGCCCGCACGCAAGCGAACGGTGGAGACCAGATGAGCACGCCCGCCCTGCCCAGACCAGGGACCGACACGGTCCTCGACCGCGGCGCCATCCTCGCGTGGCTGCGCGAGGACGACCCCGCGCGCCTGGGCGAGCTCTGGGCCGCGGCCGACGAGACCCGCCGGTGGGGCGTGGGCGACGAGGTTCATCTGCGCGGCCTGATCGAGCTTTCGAACTACTGCGTCCGGGCCTGCGGGTACTGCGGCCTGCGAGCCGCCAACCGCGAGATCGAGCGCTATCGCATGAGCGCCGACGAGGTCCTCGAATGCGCCCGCCAGGCCGAAGAGTACGGCTACGGCACCGTCGTGCTGCAGTCGGGCGAGGACTACGGCATCCACGCCGACTGGATGGCCGAGCTCGTCGCCGCCATCAAACGCGAGATCGGCCTGGCCGTCACGCTCAGCCTGGGCGAGCGTCCCGACGACGACCTTACGCTCTGGCGGACCGCCGGAGCCGACCGCTACCTGCTGCGTTTCGAGACCTCCGACGACGAGCTCTACCGCCTGATCCATCCCGACCTGCCCGGACGCCGCTCCGATCGCTTCGCCATCCTGGCGACCCTCAAGCGCCTGGGTTACGAGGCGGGCAGCGGGATCATGGTCGGCATCCCCGGCCAGACGTGGGACAGCGTCGCCGACGACATCGACGCCTTCCGCGGGCTCGATCTCGACATGATCGGCATCGGTCCGTACATCTCGCACCCGGCCACGCCGCTCGGCGACCGCTCGTGGGCGCGGGAGATCGCCGACGACGCCCAGATCCCGAGCGACGAGCTGACCGTCTACAAGACGGTGGCCCTCACGCGTCTGGTCTGCCCCGAGGCCAACATCCCCAGCACGACGGCGCTGGCCACGATCAACAAGATCGACGGGCGCGAACTCGGCCTGCAGCGCGGCGCGAACATCGTCATGCCCAACCTGACGCCGCCCGAGTACCGCCAGCGCTACGAGATCTACCCCGACAAAGCCTGCGTGAACGAGACGGCCGAGATGTGCCGCGGCTGCCTGCAGGGCCGCATCGAGGCCATCGGCCGTGAGGTCGGCAGCGGCCCGGGCGGGCGCCGGCGCGCGTAAGGCCCAGCACCCGCCGGCGGCGTCGAGCCGCCCGGCAGCGCGCCGACGACACACGGCCGCGACACGGCCGCGTTCACGCGGCGCCGTCCGATAGACTCCTCGTGATGAGACTGCCAGCCCGCCTCGACGTGTTGCGCCTGCGCAACTTCCGCAACCTGTTCATCGGCGAGGCCGTGTCGCTGCTGGGCGACGGCCTGTTCCCGGTGGCGCTCACGTTCGGTGTCCTCGACCTGCACCACTCCGGCACCGACGTCGGCATCGTGCTGGCCGCCTTCTCGCTGCCCATGGTCCTGTTCACGCTGGTCGGCGGGGTCTGGTCCGACCGCCTGCGCCGCGAGTGGGTCATGATCGTCTCCGACCTCGTGCGGTTCGTCACCATGGCTCTCATCGCCGCGCTGCTGCTCGGCGGCCGCGCCGAGGTCTGGAGTCTCGCCCTGCTGGGCTTCGTCTATGGCTGCGGCGACGCCTTCTTCTTTCCGGCCTTCACCGCGCTCATCCAGCAGATCGTGCCGCTCGACCGGCTCCAGGAGGCCAACGCCCTTCGCGGCGTGGCCGACGGCTTCGGCTGGTTCGTGGGACCTTCGATCTCGGGCATCCTGGTGGCGCTGATCGGCGCCGGCGGGACCCTCGGCATCGACGCATTCACCTTTCTCGTGAGCGCCGGGTTTCTGCTGACCCTGCACGTGCCGGCGTTGCTGCGCACCAGCGCGCCGGCGACCTTCCTGACCGAGCTGCGCGACGGCTGGCGCGAGGTGCGCTCGCGCACCTGGCTGTGGGTGATGATGCTGCGCGCCATGCTCGTGCTGTTCGTGACCATCGCCCCGCTGCAGGTGCTCGGGCCGCTGGCGCTCACCGCGCAGCACCCTGATCCCGCCGCGAAGGCGCTCTGGGGCCTGATGGTGGGACTCTTCAGCCTCGGCATGCTGGTGGGCGGCGTCATCGCCCTGTACTACCGGCCCCGGCATCCGATCGTGGTCTGCGCGCTGTGCGGCACAACGGCCTCGGTGCCGATGATCGCCCTCGCGCTGCAGCTCTCGCGCGGCGAGCTGGTCGCCGTGTGGTTCGCGCGAGGCATCGCCATCGGCGTGTTCAGCGCGATCTGGGACGCCACGCTGCAGCTGCGGATAGCCCCGGAGGCGATGGCCCGGGTGAGCAGCTGGGACTGGATGACGGCGGGCGGCCTGTGGCCGCTCGGGCTTGTGCTGGCCGGACCCATCGCGCAGCTCATGGGCGTCACCGACGCGCTCTGGCTGTCGGCCGTGCTGGGACTCGTCTGCTCGCTCTGGGTCCTGCTGGTCAGGGACGTGTGGCGGCTGCAGGCGCGGCCGGAGTCGGCTACGCTGCCGGCATGAGGATCGCGTTTCTCGGCGACAGCCTGACCGAGGGCCGGCCCGGCGAGTCGTTCCTGGCCCGACTCGAGGCGATGCTGACGGGCGACCGGCTGCTCAATCACGGCCGCGCCGGCGACACCATCCCGGGCCTGCTCGCCCGGCTCGAGACCGGCGAGCTCGCCTCGGCCGATCTGGCCGTGGTCTGGATCGGCACCAATGACGCCTTCCTCGGCGACTGGTACCTGCCGCCGCTCGTCGAGCCCGGCGAGCGCACGGGTGGCGACGACGCGGGCGCTGGTGGCGACGACGCGGGCGCTGGCGGCGACGACGCGGGCGCTGGCGGGCGCGCCGGCCGCGCCCTGCGGCCCCTGTACGAGCGCATCCTCGACCTCACGCTCGCCCGCACACCGCTCGCGGTCTGTGTCCCGCCCGTGCTGCCCGACCCCTTCGAGCAGGGCGGCATCGCCGGCCGCGTCGCCGGCATCGGCGCCATGACGGCCGCCGCGGCCGCCGCCCGCGGACCGCGTGCCCGGCTCTACGACCTGGCGCCGGCCTTCGCGGCGGCGGCGAGCGAGCCACAGACGCGCTTCACCTTGGACGGCGTGCATCTGAACGCCCGCGGCGCCGACGTCGTCGCCGCCGCGTTCCGCGAGCTGATCGGCACGCTTCGCGGACCCGGGCGTGCGACCTCGCCGCCGCCGTGAACCGGGCCGTGGTGCGGCGCTGGGAGTCGTGGAACCCCGTCACCGGCTGCACGCCCGTCTCGGCGGGCTGCGCCCACTGCTACGCGCAACGGTTCGCCGAACGCTGGCGCGGCCTGCCCGGGCACCCCTACGAGCACGGCTTCGAGCTGATGCTACGCCCCGAGCGTCTCGAGCTGCCGCTGCGCTGGCGAGCGCCGCGTCACGTGTTCGTGACGTCGATGGGCGACCTCTTCCACGACGCGGTGCCCGATGAGTACGTGGCCGCCGTCTTCGCCGTCATGGCGCGGGCCGATCGTCACGTCTTCCATGTCCTGACGAAACGCCACGAGCGGCTCGGCGAACTGGCCGGCGCGCTGCCCTGGCCGGCGAACGTGCATCTGGGAGTGACCGTCGAGCACATGGCGACGGCAGACCGACTCGAGGTCCTGCGCGCCGTGCCGGCGGCGCTGCGTCACGTCAGCGCCGAGCCGCTGCTGGGGCCGCTCGACGAGCTCGATCTGGCCGGGATCGACTGGCTGATCGCGGGCGGCGAATCGGGGCCGTCACGCCGTCCGCCGCGGGTCGAGTGGCTCCGCGGCCTCCGCGATCACTGCCGCGACGCAGGCGTCGCATTCACCTTCAAGGGATGGGGCGGCACTGTGCAGGGTGCGCTCGGCCGTACGCTCGACGGCCGCGAGTGGGACGAACGGCCCGCGGCCGCCCGCGACGAGACGGTCGCGGGCGGCGAGAGCGAGCGTCAGGCGACGCTCT
>DATIYD010000096.1:0-3529 GCA_035517975.1 Thermoleophilia bacterium
CGTGTCCTCATGGCTCCCCCTTGGTCGGCTCGCCCGCGGTGATACCGCAAGCCGGCGGCCGCCTAGACCGTTGAGCGACAGCGTCGTCACCGCTCAGGCTTGCGCGACGACGTGTCGCGCCTGGTCACGTTGGGGGGTTACGTCGTCGCCGATGACTCCGGCGGCGTGCGCTCGAGCTCGTCGGCGAGCTGCTCGACGAACAGGCCGACGTCGGTCACCACGCCGATCGTCTGGAAGCTGCCGCGGTCGGCCAGCTTGGTGACGACGGCGGGGTTGATGTCGACGCAGACGGTGTGCACGGCGGCCGGCAGCAGGTTGCCGGTGGCGATCGAGTGCAGCATGGTCGAGAGCATGAGGCAGGCGCCGGCCCGCTGGGCGTAGGCGCGCATGGCGCGCTGGGCGGCCATCACGTCGGTGATCACCTCGGGCAGCGGCCCGTCGTCGCGGATCGAGCCGGCCAGCACGAACGGCGTGCCGCTCGTCACCAGCGCGTGCATGAGGCCGCCCCGCAGCACGCCCTGCTCGACGGCCGCGGCGATCCCGCCGCAACGGCGGATGGTGTTGATCGCCCGCAGGTGGTGCTCGTGACCGCCGGGCACCGGCATGCCGGTCTTCATGTCGATGCCGAGCGAGGTGCCGTAGAGGGCCGACTCGATGTCGTGGGTGGCCACGGCGTTGCCGCCGAACAGCGCGCCGATATAGCCGGCCGAGATGAGGCGCGCGAGCTGCGCCGCCGAACCGGTGTGCACCACCGCGGGGCCGACCACGGCGATCGTGAGCCTGCCTTCGTCGCGCACGCGGCGCAGCAGGCGCGCGACCTCGCGCACGATCTGCGCCTTGGGCTTCTCGCTCGACACGGCCGAGGCCATGAACTCGAAGGGCTGGCTTTCCCTGGGCCGCGCGAGAGGCATCACCCGGATGCCGTGATGGCCGACGACCAGCAGCTCGCCGGCGGCCACATCGGAGAGCGGCACGGTCTCGGCGCGCGGCATGCCGCCGTCGTCGCGGCGCACCCGTACGCCGCAGTCCATCTCAGGGAGCTCGACGCGCACCCAATCACCGTCGAGGCGCACGAAGGTCTCGAGGTTGGTCGTCGAGTAGAACTCGTCGGGAAACACACCGTCGGCCGGCGCCGGTGCCAGGACGGCGTCCTCGGCGGCCACCGCCACGGCGCCGTGCTCCTGCACCGCCGTGAGGATCTCCTCGAGATGGGTCCGGTCGCGCCCGTAGATGCGAAAGACGGCGTGCGAGATGTCGGTCTTGGTGCGCCCCACGTCGAACGAGAGGATCTCGAACTCGCCCTCGAGGTCCATGACGTCGTCCATGATCTGGGGCACCATGAGCGAGTCGATCAGGTGCCCCTCGATACGGACGTCTTCGTAAGGTCGGTCGGCCATCGTCTGGCGATTATCCCCTAAACCCGGCCGCGGCCCTAGTGCCGTCGATCGACTGCGTCGTCGCCGCTCAGGCGGGCGTGGCTACGCTGCGCGTCTAGTCACGCGGGTGGTCGGGGTCGCGTGCCCCGATCGCCGGCTGGTCCGCGGCGCCGCTTCCGCCGGGCTCGATCGGCTCGCCCGTAGAGCCGCCGGCCTCGATCGCCACGAGGGCCTCGGCCGGCGCCTCGTTTCGCGTGGGCCCGGCGCCCGGCAGCAGCTCGATGATCAGCGTGCCGCTGAAGATGAGCGAGGCGCCGGTGATCAGCCGCAGCGTGACCACGTCCATGCCGAAGATGATCCCGGAGATGGCCGCGAAGACGCTCTCGAAGCAGAGCAGCACGGCGGCGTGCGTCGAGGTCGTGAAGCGCTGCGCCCACGACTGGATGAAGAAGGCGTAGATGGTGCCCGAGAGGGCCGTCCAGAGGATCTCGACCCAGGCCTGCCAGCCGAGCGCCAGGGTGAGATGCGCGACGAACGGCGTGATCACCACGAGCAGCACGGTCGAGACCGCCATCTGGGTGACGGCCAGCGTCGAGGGCGGCACCTTGGGGGCGAAGAAGCCGGTCGTCATGATGTGCAGCGCGTAGAGCAGGGCGCCGATCAGCGTGAGCGCGTCGCCCCAGCTCACCGTGAGGTTGCCGCGCAGCGAGAGGATACCGAGACCCACCGTGGCCACGATCGCGCCCAGGGCCTGGAACCAGCCCGGCGAGCGCCGCGCCACCGCCCAGTAGAGGAACGGCACCATGGCCACGCTGAGGCCGGTGATGAAGCCGGACTTGCCGGGGGTCGTGTACTGCAGGCCGATCGTCTGCAGGATGAGGGCGGTGAGGTAGAAGCCGCCGAGCAGCCCGCCCATGCCCCACTGCCGGCGGGTGGCGCGCAGCAGGGCGCGCGGCTGGATGCCCGAGAAGATCAGCGTGGCCACGATGTAGCGGAAGAGCAGGTAGAGCATGGTGGCCGCGACCACGCCCTGGCCGTAGGCGCTCTCGGTGTGGGTGAGGCGCTCGGTCACGTTCTTGATGACGACGAAGTTGAAGCCCCAGAAGACGGCGACCGAAAAGAGCGCGAGGTCGGCGACGAGGGCTTTGCGGCGGGAGATCATCGTCTCATCCTCTCACCGGCCCGCGGAGCGGTCGAGCCGGCGAGGCCTGCGACGGTCGAGCCGGCGGGACGCGGCGCGGTCGAGCCGGCAAGGCGCGGAGGGTCGAGCCGGCGAGGCGCGGTGCAGTGGGTCGCACGGTGTGTGGTGCCGGGAACGCTGTCCGTTTGTTGCAGATCGCAACAAGTCGCGTACAGACAGTGTCTCCTACGCGGTGAACCCGCCGTCGACCGTCCAGGTGCGGCCGGTCACGAAGCTCGCCTCGTCGCTGGCCAGAAAGGCCACGACCGCGGCGAGCTCCTCGGGGCGGCCGACGCGCCCGAGCGGGTAGCCGTCGGCCTGCCACGACGCGTACGCCTCGGGATCGTCGGCCTCGGCGATCGCCCTGCTCAGCATGGGCGTGTCGAAGATCGCCGGAGAGACGCTGCAGACCCGCAGGCCGTCGGGTCCGTGGTCGATCGCCAGGGTGCGGGTCAGCATGATGACCCCGGCCTTCGAGGCCGCGTAGGCGGCCGCGCCGGGCTCGCCGTGCGTGCCGGAATCGCTTGCGATGTTGACGATCACGCCCGACCGGCGCGGCGCCATGTGCGCGACGGCCTCGCGGCAGAGGAAGAAGGTGCCCTTGAGGTTGGTGTCCATGAGCGCGTCGTAGTCTGCCTCGCTCCAGGCGACGATCGGCTTCTCCGTCCAGACGCCGGCCGAGTTCACGAGGATGTCGACACGGCCGAGCGCTTGCACCGCCTCGGCGAAGAGCCGCTCGCAGTCGGCCACGCGGCGCACGTCGCCCAGCACCCCGGTGAAGCGGGCGCCGGCAAACCCGGCCGCGGCGGCGAGCTCGCCAGCGCGCGTCGCCACCGCCGCGCACCGTCGCTCGTCGCGACCGGCCACGGCGACGGAGACGCCTTCGGCGGCCAGGCGCAGCACGATCGCCTCACCCAGACCGGACGAGCCCCCCGAGACGAGCGCCGTCTTGCCGGCCAGACCGTTCAGCATC
>DATIYD010000097.1:0-6451 GCA_035517975.1 Thermoleophilia bacterium
GCCCTTGGCCTGCTCGGGCGCCAGGTACTGGGCGGTGCCCAGGATGGAGCCGGCCTCGGTCATCTGCGAGTCGTCGGCCTTGGCGATGCCGAAGTCGGTGACCTTCACCGTGCCGGCCGGGTCGAGCAGGATGTTCTGCGATTTGATGTCGCGGTGGACGATGTGGGCGGCGTGGGCCACCTGCACGGCGCCCAGCAGCTCGAGGGCGATGCGCACCGCCTCGCCGGGGGCGTAGCGGCCCTCGCGGCGGATGTGGTCCTTGAGCGTCTCGCCCTCGACGTACTCCATGACGATGTAGTACGTGCCGTCGACCGGGCCCCAGTCGTAGATGTTGACGATGTTGGGGTGGTTGATGCGGGCCGCGGCCTGGGCCTCGCGCCGGAAACGCTCGACGAACTGGCCGTCGCCGGCGTAGCGCTGGAGCAGCACCTTGACCGCGACGCGCCGGCCGAGGGTCGAGTCTTCGGCCAGGTAGACGTCGGCCATGCCGCCGGCCCCCAGCCTCCGCAGCACGCGGTACCGGCCGGCGATCACCTGTCCCTGTTCGAATTGGTCGCTCACTGGCTCCTCGCCGTCACGTTACCACACCGACTCGCCGACTCCTGCCCGCCTCACGGCAGGGCGGGCTGGGCGAGGGCCGACTTGATCACCTGGGCGGCCAGCGGCGCCGCCACGTCGCCGCCGGTGAACGGGGTGTTCTCGATCGTCACTGCCACCGCCACCCTGGGGTCGTTGGCCGGGGCGAAGGCGATGAACCAGGCGACGTTGCTCGAGCCGCGCTGGGCGGTGCCGGTCTTGCCGGCCACCTGGATGCCCGACAGCGCGGCCGCCGTGCCGGTGCCGGCGTTGACGACCTGCTGCATCATCACGTTCAGGGTCTGCGCCGTGGCCGGCGAGGTGGCCGTCGTCCACAGGGCCGGCGACGCCGTCTCCAGGACGGTGCCCGTGCTGCTGCGCACGCCCTGCACCAGGTAGGGCTTCATGACGCGGCCCTGATCGGCCACGCCGGCGGCCACCAGGGCCATCTGCAGCGGCGTGGCCAGCACGTTCTCCTGGCCGATGGCCGCCGCGGAGACGTGCAGCGGGTCCATGGCCGCGTCGGTGGCCAGCACGTGCGCGCCCTGGTAGCGGCCGCTCGGGTAGACCATGCCGGGCGGCAGCTCGAGCGGCGGCGTCTGGTAGAAGCCGTAGTGCTGCATCTGGGCGATCAGGGCGGCCCGGCCGATCAGCGTGCCGACCTTGCCGAAGGTGGTGTTGATCGAGTCGGTCAGGGCCTGGGTGAAGTCGTGCGGGCCGAAGACCTCGCCGTGGTAGTTGGTGATCTTGCCGCCGTAGATCTGGTAGACGCCGGTGTCGTCGAAGGGCGTCGTCGGCGTGACCTTGCCGAGGTTGAGCGCGGCCGTCGCGGTGACCACCTTGAACGACGAGCCCGGCGGATAGAGGCCCTGCGTGGTGCGCGAGAGCAGTGGCGCGTCGGGATCGTTGGCGAGCCTCGGAAACGACGTGTCGAGGCGCGCCGGGTCGTAGCTCGGCGCCGAGGCGGCCGCGATCACGGCGCCGGTCGTCGGGTCCAGAGCGACGATCGCCCCGAGCTGCGCGCCGAGCGCCTGCTGGGCGACCTTCTGCACGGCCGGCACGATGGTGAGGCGCACGTTGGCGCCCGGGCTGTGGCGCCCGAGCACACGGTCGATCACCCCCTGGGTGCCCACGTTGGCGCCGCTCAGGTAGGCGTTCATCGAACGCTCGATGCCGCTCTGCCCGTAGCGCGTGCTGTCGTAGCCCACGATCTGGGGCGCCACCGCCCCCTGCGGATAGGTGCGCGAGTAGAAGCCCGAGCGGCGCGCGTCGCCGGCGATGACCGAATGGTCGAAGCCGAGGATGAGACCGCGCTTGACGCGCAGCTGCTGGGCGATCAGGCGATGGTTCGCCGGCGCGGCCTTCAGCGCCGAGGCGTGAAAGACCTGGATCCAGACGAGGTTGGCCATGAGGGCCACCATGAGGACCACCCCGACCAGGAACATGCGTGAGATGGCGCGGTTCACGCAGGCCTCCCGGTGAGCGCGCCTGCGCTCGCTGTGCGCGGGCCTGGGCTCGCGGTACGCGCGCCTGCGCTCGCTGTGCGCGGGGCGGTCACGCGAGCTCCGCCAGGCGCATGCGCTCGGTCGTGCTGCCGGCCTCGACCACGGCGCTGCGGTGCGACACCATGAGCAGCAGCGCGACCAGGACGAGGTTGGCCGTGAGCGAGCTGCCGCCGTAGCTCACGAAGGGCAGGGTGATGCCGGTCAGCGGGATCAGGCGCGTGACGCCGCCGATGATGATGAAGCTCTGCAGGCCGAAGACGGTGGCCAGGCCGGCGGCCAGCAGCTTGGAGAAGCCGTCGGCCGCCTGCACGGCGACGTGGAAGCCGCGCCAGGTGAAGAGCAGGTAGAGCAGGATCAGGCCGATGCCGCCGACCAGGCCGAGCTCGTTGGCCACGGCGCTGAAGATGAAGTCGGTCTGCAGGTCGGGCACGGTCGGCACGTGGTTGGAGTAGAGCAGGTAGCCGCGGCCGAAGCCGGCGCCCACGAGGCCGCCGTCGGCCATGGCAAAGAGCGACTGCAGGAGCTGGTAGCCGCTCGAGGCGGCCGTGCGCCAGGGATCGAGCCAGATGGCGAAGCGCTCGTGCACGTGGCCCACGTACTGATAGGCGCCGCCGGCGCCCACGGCGAAGAGCAGGGCGCCGGTGACCACGTAGGCGATCCGGGTGGTGGCCATGTAGAGCATGGCGATGAAGGTCGTCATGAAGAGCAGCGACATGCCGAAGTCCTTGGTGAAGACCAGCATGAGCAGCGACAGCACCCACATGATGAGCAGCGGCCCGAAGTACTTGAGGGGCGGCACCGGCACGCCGGCCAGGCGAGCCGTGGGCACAGAGAGCATCTCCTTGTTCTCGTTCAGATAGCCGGCCAGGAACACCACGATGGCGATCTTGGCGAACTCCGAGGGCTGGATGGAGAAGCCGGCCACCCTGATCCACAGGCGCGAGCCGTTGACGCTGGTGCCGGCCACCACGGTGAGCGCCAGCAGGAACAGGCCGAGCGCCCCGATCAGGTAGCGGTACGAGTCGAGGCGCTGCACGTCGCGCACGACGAGCACGGTGGCCACGAACAGCACGACGCCGATCAGGAGCCACTCGCCCTGCTTGAAGGCGAGCGTCGGCGAGATGCGGTAGATCTCGGCGAAGCCGATCGCGCTGAGCAGGCCGACGATGGGCACCAGGTAGGGATCGGCCTGCGCCAGGTAGCGGCGCTCGACCAGGTGGACGACGAGCAGCAGCACGAGGAAGATCAGGCCGGTCGTCACCGAGTCGCGGCTCAGGTCGTGGAAGCGCGCGGCGTAGACCGACGAGTAGGCCACGATGGCCGCCGCGCCCACCAGCACGAGCAGCAGCAGCTCCAGGTTTCGCCGGCTCACGGCAGGCCCTGGGCGCGGCGGACGAGGTCGAGCGCCGCCGCCTTGCGGTGCAGGTCGTGGCGCGCGACCGTGGCGCGCATGTCGGGGCTCACGCCGGCGACCGGCGTCGTCGTCTCGAGGTAGAGACCGTGGAGCTTGATGCCGGCCACCGTGAAGGGCAGGCCGTGGTAGACGCTGACCATGCCGTCGTAGTCGCCCAGGTAGTAGATGCTGCTCGCCGTCGCGCCGGCCGCCAGGCAGACCAGGAGCACGACGGCCAGGGCGACGGCGAGCCACACCCGGCGCCGCCGGCGGCGCGGCGCGGCGGGCGCCTCTGCCCCGACCGTGGTCGCCTCGCTCTCGTCGGAATCGGCGGCCTCGACCTTCGTGGCCCCGCTCTCGTCGGGCTCCGCCTCGGGCTTCGTCCCCTCGGCGTCGTCGGGCTCAGCCTCGGCCTCGCCGGGCCCGGCCTCAGTGGTCGCCGGCTGGTCGCCGACCGCGGGCAGCTCGGCCGTGGCCGGCTCGTCGCCGACGGCCGGCAGGACGGCCGTCGCACCCTCGGCCGCCGCCGCGTCGCTCACGCCGGCCTGGCCGGCCGGGGCTTCGTCGAAACGCAGCACGACGACCGTGATGTTGTCGTGGCCGCCGCCGTTCTTGGCCTCGCTCACCAGGCGGCGGGCGACCCGGGCCGGGTCGTCGACCGCCGCGAGGACGGCGGCGATGTTCTCTTCGGGCACCATGGAGTACAGCCCGTCGCTGCACAGCAGCAGGGCGTCGCCGGCGCGCAGCTCGACCTCGCCTGCGTCGATCTCGACGCGGGGCTCGGTGCCCAGGGCGCGGCTCAGGATGCTGCGCTGCGGATGCGTGGCGGCGGCCTCGCGGCTCAGGTGGCCCTCGCGCACCATCTCGCCGACCAGCGAGTGGTCGTCGGTGACCTGGGTGAGACGCTCGTCGCGCCACAGGTAGAGGCGGCTGTCGCCGACGTGGACGAAGTGCAGGCGCCGGTCGCCCAGCAGGACGGCGGTCAGCGTGGTGCCCATGCCGCTGCGGGAGCGGTCCGAACGCGACTGGCCGTAGACCGCCTGGTTGGCGGCGCCGGCGGCGGCCGGCAGCGGCTCGTCGTCGGCCAGCGCCGCGACGAGCGAATCGAGGGCCAGGCGCGAGGCGACCTCGCCGGCCTGGGCGCCTCCCATGCCGTCGGCCACGGCGAACAGGGGCGGCTCGGCGACGAAGGCGTCTTCGTTCGTCGACCTGTGCAGACCGATGTCGGTCAGCGCCGCGTGGCGGGCGACGAGGCTCACGCGCGGATCACTCCTCGTAGCGGAAGATCGTCTCGCCGATGCGCAGTTCGGTGTCGAGCATGAGCTGGGCCTCGACCACCTCACGGCCGTTCACGAAGGTGCCGTTGGTGCTGCCCAGGTCTTCGACGAAGTGAAGCTGGCCGCGGGGCACGACGCGGGCGTGCGTCTGCGACACGAAGGGGTCGTCGAGCACCAGGTCGCTGGCCGGCGAGCGTCCGATCATGATCCAGCTCTCGAGCCTGATCTCGGTGCCGGCCGCGAGCACGGGGCTCGCCTCGACCACGAGACGCGGGTCGATGTGGGCCATGAGGTCGAGCGACTCGCCGGGCATGGTGCGGTCGGCGTGCCGCTTCTCGCGGCGCTTGCGGCGTTCGGCGGGAGTGGCCTGGGGCACGCTGGGCACGGCCGCCACGACCGGCGGCGGCTCGGCCGCGACCTGCTTGGGTGGTGGCGGGGGCGCCGGTCGCGCGGCGCCGCCGCGCACGTCGCGCACCGTCCGCCGCACGACGAAGAACACGAACAGGAACAGCAGGACGAGAAAGACGATCTTCAGGACGAAGAGGATGGTGTCTAGCACGGCCGGGTCTCGAAGCGCAGGGCGGTGGTGCCGAGCTGAAGCCGGTCACCGTCGGCGAGCGCGGCGCGTTTCACCTCCTGCCCGTTGACGAGGATGCCGTTCGTGGAGTCGAGGTCGACCACCACGTAGGCGGCGGCCTCGCGCCGCACCTCGGCGTGGCGCCGCGAGACGTTGGGATCGTTGACCACGACGTCGCACTGGCGGCTGCGGCCGATCACGGTGGCCGGACCGTCGAGGCGATAGACGCGGTCGCCGCGCACGAGCACGCCGCAGAGCTGCGCCGGCGCCTCGGGCCGGGCGCCGACGGCCGCCGGCGCCGGAGGCTGAAAGACGATGGTCTGCGAGAGGCCGGCCGGCGGCTTGACCACCTGGCCCACGGGCGAGGGCACGATCGGCACGACCGGCTCGGGCGTGGCCTGGGCGCCCATCTGGGTGGCGATGCCGAACTCGCCAAGGGCGAGATCGTCGTCGCCGTGCAGCGCAATGCGCGGCGCGGCCACGAGCGTCCAGCTCTCGCGATTGGCGTAGGCTACGAGGTAGCTCGCCAGATCCTCGACGAGCGGCCCCTCGAACGAGCTCAGCTGCTCGTAGTCGCCGGGCGAGAGATAGACGTCGTACTCGTTGGGCACGTAGATGCGCGAGACGCCCACGGTCTTGTGGTCGCTCATCTCCTTGGCGAGCTTGTGGGCCAGCTCGACCGGCTGCACACTCGATTTGAAGGCGCGGCCGAAGAGCCCTTCGACCATCTTCTCCATGTGCTTCTCGATCGACTTGAGGACGTTCACCGACGGCTCCCTGCGCGAGCGGGATTGCAGAAAGGTGCGACCAAGAAGATTACCACAGGTCCGTGCCCACCAGACGGTGGTCGCAGGCTCGGATGGGACCTACTCCCAGATCGGATCGCCGGCCGGCACCGCGTCGGGCCGAGCGGGCGGCGCGACCAGCGCGAGCACGGCGCCGCTGGCGGCCGCCGCGAGCGCGACGTTGGCGAGCAGCTCGCCCGAGCCGGCCGGCAGCCCCCAGACGGCGACCGGCACGACCCGGCCGATGGCGTAGAAGGCGGCGAAGGTGAGCGCCCACACCCAGAGACGAGCCTCGAGGCGGCCCAGGCGCAGGGCCACCGCCAAGGCGAGCGCGAGGC
>DATIYD010000098.1:0-2578 GCA_035517975.1 Thermoleophilia bacterium
CCCACGCCGGCGCCGCCGAAGAGGCCGATCTTGCCGCCCTTGACGTAGGGCGCGAGCAGGTCGATCACCTTGATGCCGGTCTCGAAGAGCTCGTCGGTCGGGTCGAGCGACTCGAAGTCGGGCGCCGGCCTGTGGATGGGCCAGCGCTCTGCCTTGTCGAGGCCGTCCTCGATGTGGTCGATGGGCTCGCCCATGACGTTGGTGAGACGACCGAGGGTGGCGGGGCCGACCGGCACGGTCATCTGCTCGCCGGTGTCGACGACCTCGGCGCCGCGCGCCAGGCCGTCGGTGGCGTCCATGGCCACGGCCCGCACCTTGTCGTCGCCCAGGTGCTGTTGGACCTCGGCGATGAGCTCGACCGGCTGGCCGTCGCGGTCGATCGTGATCTTCAGGGCGTTGTAGATGGCGGGCAGCTCGTCGGGGAAGTGAACGTCGACCACGGCGCCGATGACCTGCACGATGCGTCCCTTGTTCATCTCTTCAACTCCGCAGCCGTTTGTCGACTCACAGCGTTCGTCCTTTCGCCTGTCCGCGAAGGGGCCTGGCTCGAGGGCCCTCGGTCAACCGAGGGCCTCGGCGCCGGCCACGACTTCGAGGATCTCCTGGGTGATCGACGCCTGCCGCGCCCGGTTCATGGAGAGCGTGTAGTCGGCGATCAGATCGTCGGCGCTCTCGCTGGCGTTGCGCATGGCGCTCATGCGCGCTCCCTGCTCGCTCGCGCTCGACTCGAGCAGCGCCCGGTAGATGGCGATCTCGACGTAGCGCGGCAGCAGCGAGGCGAAGATGTCGGCCTCTTCGGGTTCGTAGAGGTACGAGACCAGGGGCCGCTCGCGCCCCTCAGTGTAGATCTCCTGCGGCTGGATGGGCAGGATCTGCACGTCCATGAGCGTCTGCTCGATCGGCGTCTTGAAGTGGTTGTAGATGAGCCGCACCCGGTCGACCTGCTCGCTCGTGTAGAGGTCGATCACAGCATGGGCGATAGCCTCGGCGTCGGCGTAGGTCGGCCGGTCGCTCTTGCCCGACCAGGACTGGTCGACGGCGAGCCCGCGAAAACGCAGCGTGCCGATGCCCTTCTTGCCGACGACCAGCAGCTTGCGGCCGAGGCCCTTCGAGCTGAGTTCGCGATCGGCCGCGAGGCAGGCCCGCAGCACGTTGGCGTTGAAGGCGCCGGCCAGGCCACGGTCGCCGGTGATGACGAGCAACGCCTCGGCCTGGGCCGTGTCGTGCTCGCGCAGCAGCGCGAAGCTGTTCTTCTCGGTGGCGAAGGTGGCCAGGTCGCGCATCATCTCGACCATGGCGCCGGCGTACGGCCGCAGGGCCTCCATGCGCGCCTGCGCGCGCCGCAGCTTGGCCGCCGAGACGAGCTCCATCGCCTTGGTGATCTTGCGCGTGTTCTCGGTGGAGGTGATCCGCCGCCGGATGTCCCGCAGGGTCGCCACGTCAGGAGGCGCTCACTTCGCTACCCGCAGCGTCCGCGGCGCGCTCGCTCGCGGCCGGCGCCCGCATGTCGTGCGTCTCTTCGGGGGCCACCGACTTGTGGAACTCGGCGATGTCGGCGCGCAGGGTCTCGGCGCTCTTGTCGTCGAGCTCGCCGCTCTCGCGGATCGCCTGCGGCACCTCGGGGTGCTGCGACTTGACGTAGCTCAGCAGGCCCTCGAGGAACGTGCGCACGTTCTCGACGGCGAGGTCGTCGAGGAAGCCCTGCGTGCCGGCGAAGATCTCGATGACCTGGTCCTCGACCGGCATCGGCTCGAAGCGACCCTGCTTCAGGATCTCGACCATGCGCTGCCCGCGGGCCAGCGTCTGCTGGGTGGACTCGTCGAGCTCGGAACCGAACTGGGCGAAGGCCTCGAGCTCGCGGAACTGGGCGAGGTCGAGCCGCAAGCGGCCGGCGACCTGCTTCATGGCCTTGATCTGGGCGTTGCCGCCGACGCGCGACACCGAGATGCCGGCGTTGATGGCGGGCCGCACGCCCGAGAAGAAGAGGTCGCTCTGCAGAAAGATCTGGCCGTCGGTGATGGAGATCACGTTGGTCGGGATATAAGCCGACACGTCGCCGGCCTGGGTCTCGATCACCGGGATGGCGGTGAGCGAGCCGCCGCCCAGGTCGTCGCTCAGCTTGACGGCCCGTTCGAGCAGGCGCGAGTGCAGGTAGAAGACGTCGCCCGGGAAAGCCTCGCGACCCGGCGGACGGCGCAGCAGCAGCGACATCTGGCGATAGGCGTCGGCGTGCTTGGAGAGGTCGTCGTAGAAGCACACCGCGTGGCGCCCGGCGTACAGGAAATACTCGCCCATGGCGGCGCCGGCATACGGCGCCAGGTACTTGAGCGGCGCCGAGGCCGAGGCGGTCGCGGCGACCACGATCGAGTACTCCATGGCGCCGTACTCCTCGAGCTTCTGCACGACCTGCATGACGGTCGAGGCCTTCTGGCCAATGGCCACGTAGATGCAGATCTCGTCTTTGCCCTTCTGGTTGATGATCGTGTCGACGATCAGCGAGGTCTTGCCGGTCTGGCGGTCGCCGATGATGAGCTCGCGCTGGCCGCGGCCGATGGGGATCATCGAGTCGATGGCCTTG
>DATIYD010000099.1:0-13978 GCA_035517975.1 Thermoleophilia bacterium
CTCGACCGCAACTGCAGCACCTACCCCAGCCTGCGCGAGCCCCTCTGGGATGGCGGCAGCCTCGTCTTCATCGTCGAAGACCACGGCAACGCGCACCTCTACCGGGTGCCGGCCGACGGCTCGGCGGCGCCCGAGCTGCTCGTCGGCGGTCAGCGCGAGGTGACCGGCTACGACGTCGCCGCCGGCCGCCTCGCGCTGACCGCCACCGAGCCCACCATGGTCTCCGAGCTGTTCGCGCTCGAGCCCCGCGGCACGACGCGCCGGCTTACTCACGTGGGCGACGCCTTCGCCGCCGGCCGCGAGCTCGTCGCGCCCGAGCGTTTCACGGCGGTCTCGGCCGACGGCACCGAGGTCGAGGCCTGGGTCATGAGGCCGGCCGGCGCCAAAGGCGGCGTCAAGTACCCGGCGCTGCTGAACGTCCACGGCGGTCCCTTCACGCAGTACGGCAACAAGCTGTTCGACGAGTTCCAGGTCGAGGCCGGTCACGGCTACGCCGTCGTCTACTGCAACCCGCGCGGCTCGTCGGGCTACAGCGAGGAGTGGGGCCGGGCCATCCGCGGCCCGGGCGCCGACGGTCCCGGCTGGGGCACCGTCGACTTCGACGACTGCCTGGCCGTCATCGACGAGGCCGTCGAGCACTTCGACTTCATCGATCCCGACCGCCTCGGGGTGATCGGCGGCTCGTACGGCGGCTACATGACCTCGTGGATCGTCGGTCACACCGACCGCTTCAAGGCGGCCGTCTCGGAACGCGCCGTCAACAGCATGGTGTCGATGTGGGGCTCGAGCGACGTGGGCTGGGACATGAAGGGCTACCTCGGCGGCTTCCTCTGGGAAGACACCGAGGCCTACCTCAAAGTCTCGCCGCTGACCTACGCCGAGGCCATCACCACGCCGCTGCTCATCCTGCACTCCGAGAACGACCTGCGCTGCCCGATCGAGCAGGGCGAGCAGCTCTTCACAACGCTGCGGCTGCTCAAGCGCCCGGTCGAGATGGTGCGTTTTCCGGCCGAGTCGCATGAGCTCACGCGCTCGGGCAGCCCGGTGCACCGCGTGCAGCGCTTCGAGATCGTCCTCGAGTGGTTCGACCGCTTCCTCAAGGACTGAGCCGCGCGAGACGGACGGCAAACCACGCGTGGCCGGTGGCCGCTCCGTGGTTCGGGCCGACCCGCCGGATTGAAGACGCGCACGATCTGGTAGGTTCAGGGTCAGCCACAAGGAGTGAGGAATGCGCATTCTCGTCGTAGGCGCCACCGGCACCCTCGGCCGGCCCGTCGTCCAGGCACTGAGCCTGGTGCACGACGTGGTGGCGGCCAGCCGCAGCGGCGCCGTCAAGGTCGACATCGGCGACCCCACCTCGATCAAGGCGATGTATGCCGAGCTCGGCGTGGTCGACGCCGTGGTCTGCGCCGCCGGCGACGCTGCCTACGGGCCGCTCGCCGAGCTTACCGACGACGACTTCGAGCGCTCGCTGCACGGCAAGCTCATGGGCCAGGTCGATCTGCTGCGCTTGGGCCTCGACAACGTCAGTGACGACGGCTCCATCACGCTCACCGCCGGTACGCTGGCGCGCTACCCCGAGCCCGGCAGCTCGGCCCTGAGCCTCGTGAACAGCGCGCTCGAGGGGTTCGTGCGGGCGGCCGCCCTCGACGCGCCGCGCGGCATCAGGGTCAACGTGGTCAGTCCGCCCCACGCGACGGAGACGCTCGAGGCCAGCGGCGCCGATCCCTCGCTCGGCCTGCCGGCGAGTGAGATCGCCACCCTGTATGTGCAGAGCGTGACCGGCCAGCAGACCGGCGCCGTGATCGAGGCGCCGCGGCCGGGCGTGTAGGCCGGCCCCGCGCCGCCCCTGGGTCGACGCACCTAGAGCTCAGCGAGGCGGCGCTCGAGGAACCGGCGCTCAGGGTCAGAGGTGGCAAGCTCGATGGCGCGCTGGTAGCTCGCGCGTGCCTCGACGGTGCGGCCGAGCCGACGCAGCAGCTCGGCGCGAGTGGCGTGCAGGTAGCGGTAGTCGTCGAGCTCGAGACGGTCGACGAGTTCGAGGCCGGCCTGCGGGCCGCGCGCCTCGGCCACGGCGACCGCCCGGTTGAGCTCGACGACGGGCGAGCGCGTGAGCACGACGAGCTCGGCGTAGAGCGCGGCGATGCGCGCCCAGTCGCGTCGCTCGGCGGCGTGCTCGGCGGCGATCGCCGCCTGCAGCACGTAAGGGCCGCGACCACCGAGCGCCAGAGCGCGCTCGAGCGCCGCGTGCCCGGCGGCAGTCTCGGTGGCGTCCCACAGGGAGCGGTCCTGATCGGCCAGCAGGACGAGCTCGCCGTCGGCGAAGCGCGCCGCGCGGCGGGCGTCGTGCAGCAGCATGAGAGCGAGCAGGCCGTGCACCTCGGGCTCGTCGGGCAGCAGCGCGGCGAGGGAGCGGCCGAGGCGGATCGCCTCGGCCGCGAGCTCGCCGCGCCCTCCGAACCCCTCGTTGAAGATCAGGTAGACGACCGCCAGCACGGCGGCCAGCCGCTCCGGCAGCAGCCGGTCCGGCGGCACGCGGAAGGGGATGCCGGCCGTCTTGATCTTGCGCTTGGCGCGCACGAGTCGCTGGGCCATGGTGGCTTCGGGCACGAGAAAGGCGCGGGCGATCTCGTCGGTGCCCAGGCCGCCCAGGGTACGCAGCGTCAGGGCCACCTGGGCGTCGAGGGCGAGGGCTGGGTGACAGCAGGTGAAGATGAGCTCCAGGCGCTCGTCGGGGATCGCGGCCGCGTCGGCATCGCCTGCGTCGGGATCGTTCGCGTCGAGATGGTCCACGTCGTCCTCCGTGGCCTCGGGCACCGTCAGGAGCCTCGTCTTCTCGAGCAGCGTGCGGTCGCGGCGGATGCGATCGATGGCTCGGTGGCGCGCCGTCGTCGTGAGCCAGGCCCCGGGATTGGCCGGCCGGCCGTCGCGCGGCCAGCGTTCGGCCGCAAGGGCAAAGGCCTCCTGGGCGGCCTCCTCGGCGAGGTCGAAGTCGCCGAGGAAGCCGATGAGCGTGGCCAGCACGCGACCCCATTCGTCGCGAAAGACCTGCTCGAGTCCCAGTGAGGAGTCGGCCGGACGCGCCACGGCCGCCGTCGCCTCGCGCCGCCCGCGACACTACATCTCGATGAGCGGCCGCACCTCGACCTTGCCGCCCATGCGCGCCGCCGGGATCCGGGCCGCCACCTCGAGCGCCGCGTCGATATCGTCGGCCTCGACCGTGTAGAACCCGCCGAGGACCTCCTTGGTCTCGGCGAAAGGGCCGTCGGTGGTCAGCGTGCGGCCGTCCTGCACACGCACCGTGGTGGCGCTCGTCGCCGGCGCGAGCTGGGCGCCGCCGACGACGCCCGGTGTCTGGGAGATGGCGCCGTACTCGGCCAGGATCGCCTGCTGCTCGGTCTCGGACAGGCGCTCCCAGCTCTCGCCGGCCTCGCCGTCGGTGTAGATGAGAAGCATGTACTGCATGATGCGAACCTCCGTCGATCAGGGATTGTCGCCCTTACGACGAACGGCCCCGCCCGAAATCGACACCAGACGGCTGCGATTGTTCGTCGACACCCTGCATGGGCTCAAGGCGCAGTCTGCCCGGCGGGTGCGGCAGGACCGCCGTTCGCAAAGAAGGGGGGGCCCGCCCGCCTCACGCTTTCGGCGTGAGGCGGGCGGGCCCGAGCACGGCGGTCCCTGGGGTCGAGGGACCGGGCGGGTGGGGCGCCGGGGGAAACGCCCCAGTCAGGGTGCCAGGGTCAGTCTGCCCCTCGTCCTTGAGAACCTCGTGAGTGTTTCATGAGGATCCGCTGAGAGTTTCTGGTTGCGTTGCTTCGCTGCGCGCCTAATCACGCGTGCGCTTGCGGTAGAGCCGCCCGGCGAGCGGCACGGCCACCGCCAGCAAGGCCAGCGACCAGATCACCGACGCCTCAACCGGGTGCTGCATGGGCCAGGCCTGGATCATGCCGGAGGGGTTGGGATTGCCGAACAGCACGCGGCAGGCCGATGCTACGGCGCTCACCGGGTTCCAGTTGGCGATGGTCTGCAGCCACGACGGCATGCCCTGGGTGGGCACGAAGACGTTCGACACGAAGGCCAGCGGAAACATGACGATGAAGACGATCCCCTGGGCCGACTCCGCTCCCGCAACGGCCATGCCCAGACAGGCGTTCAGCCAGGTCAGCGCGAAGCTGAACAGCAGGGCCAGGCCGAACCCGGCGAGCACCTCGGCCAGGCCGGTCGTGGGACGCCAGCCGATGGCCAGACCGGTGAGCGCCACGATCGTGCTGCACAGGGCGGCCGCCAGCAGGTCGGAGATCGTGCGTCCCACGAGGATCGAGGTGGGCGACATGGGCAGCGTGCGCAGACGGTTGATGACCCCCGTGGTCAGGTCGGTGGCCAGTCCTATGGCGGTACCGACCGTCGAGGTGGTCAGGTTCATCACGAGCAGACCCGCCAGCGCGAACTCCTTGTAGTTGCCGCCGCCGGCCAGCACCATGGCCGAGCCGAACACGTAGATGAACAGCAGCGTGAACAGCACCGGCTGGATGGTCACGTCGGAGAGCTGCATGGGTTCGCGACGGATGTGGATCAGGTTCCGCCGCGTCATGACCCAGACGTCGGCCCACCACGAGCGCAGCCGCTCGAACGGGCTCGGCGCGTAGACGCGGCCGGGCAGTGCGGTCGTGACGCTCATGCCAGGACTCCTTCCACGATGGCTTCGCTTTCGGCGGCCGTGTCCGCCCCGGTCAGCGCCGCGAACACGTCGTCGAGTGACGGTTGATGGACGGCGATGTCGTCGACCCGCGCGCCGGCCTGATCGAGCGCCCGCAGCACGGTGGTCGACAGGCCGGCCTCGCTGCGCACGACGGTGCGCAGCCGGCGGCCGTCGTCTGAGAGGTTGACCGCTCCGAGGGCGAAGGCGGCGACCGCCGCGGAGGCGCCGCCGTGAGGATCCGTGAGGGTCACCTCGAGAAGCTGTGAGCCGGTCGCGGCTTTCAGCTCGCGCGGCGTGCCCTGGGCGATCACACGGCCGTGATCGATCACGGCGATGCGATCGGCCAGCGCGTCGGCCTCGTCTAAGTACTGGGTCGTCAGCCAGAGCGTAACGCCTTCGGCGACCAGGCCACGGATGACGCCCCACATGCGCTGCCGGCTCGTCGGGTCGAGACCGGTCGTGGGCTCGTCCAGGAAGAGCACCGGCGGGCGCTTGACCAGGCTCGCGGCCAGGTCGAGGCGCCTGCGCATGCCGCCGGAATAGCCCTTGACCACGCGGTCGGCGGCGTCGGTCAGCTCGAAGAGCTCGAGCAGCTCCGCCGCCCGGCGCCGCGCCTGCGAGCGCCGCAGGCGGCTGAGCTGGCCCACCATGACCAGGTTCTGGCGGCCGGTGAGCGCTTCGTCGAGCGTGGCGTCCTGGCCGGTCACGCCGATCTCGCGGCGCACGGCTGGGGCCTCGCGCACGACGTCGTGACCGGCCACCCAGGCCCGGCCGCCGTCGGGCGCGGTCAGCGTGGTCAGGATGCGGACTCCTGTGGTCTTGCCGGCGCCGTTGGGGCCGAGCACCCCGAGGATCGAGCCCGCGGGCACCTCGAGGTCGACCTTGTCCAGGGCCTGGGTCTCACCGTAGCGCTTCGACAGTGCCGCGGCCTCGATCATCATGTGCTGGTTCATCGCCCACCTACCGGTCGGTCAGTAAAATTGACTGACCGTACGGTAAGTGAGATTCTAACGCATGTCAAGCGGAGATGTCAGTGGACAAAACGACAAGGTGACGCGCCTGCCCGCGCGAAGATAGGGACGAGATGAGAGACACCCGACAACGCATCCTCGACGCCGCCCTCGATCTGTTCATCGAGCAGGGTTACGAGAAGACCTCGCTGCGCGAGGTCGCCGAGCGCGTCGGCGTGACCAAGGCGGCGCTCTACTACCACTTCGCGAGCAAGGACGAGATCTTCCGCACCCTCATGCGGCCGCTGCTCGACCTGCAGAACCAGACGATGGCTCTGCTCGAGAAACAGCCGACGCTCGAGGAGTGGAGCGCTGGTCTGACCGCGCTGGTGGACTGGGTGCTTCCCCAGCGCCGCCTGTTCGAGCTCTTCGAGGGCAACCAGAACGCGGTGCGGGCCGTGGCCGAGCAGATGATAGAGGAATCGGACTACTCCTCCGTCCACGAAGCCATGCACGAGCGTGTCAACGCGATGCTCAGCGACGACGCGGTGCCGCTCGCCGACCGCGTGCGCATGGCCGGCGCCGTCGGCCTGGTGATGGGCGTGCTGGGCTTCGCGGCCGGCAAGGCGTTTCTGAACGTGCCGGCCGAGGAGTTGCGGCCCGCCATCGTCGACGCCATAGACGACGTGCTGCGCGTCGGCGTCGAACGCACGGCCTCCCCCGCTCCCCGACAGTAGGAGTCCACGACCCGAAGGGACACCCGATGGCGATCCTGCTCGATTCTGCATCCCTGGCCGATGCGGCTGCCGCCGCCGAGCTCGGTTTCGTGGGCGGCATCACGACCAACCCGGCGCTCATGGCCCGCGAGACGAGCGACCCGCTGGCTCAGCTCGAACGGCTGATCACGGCGTTCCCGGCCGGCCCGCTGTGCTTCCAGCCGCTCGGCGACACTGCCTCTGAGATGATCGACCAGGGACGCGCCGCCGTGGCCCTGTCGCCGCAGCGGGTCGTGGTCAAGCTGCCGGCCACGCTCGAAGCCATACGCGCAGCCACGGCCCTGCGGGCGGAGGGCTGTCATTGCGCGCTGACCGCCGTCTACACGCCCGCGCAGGCGCTGCTTGCCGACGAGGTGGGCTGCAAGTGGATCATCCCCTACGTCGACCGCGCTGCCCGACAGTCGGTCGGCGGCCTGGTCGTGATCGACGCGCTGGCGGCCATCCTCACGGCGCTGCACAGCGACACCCGCATCCTGGCGGCGAGCCTGAAGAGCAGTCAGCAGGTCGTCGACTCCATCCTCCACGGCGCGCACGACGTGACGGCGCCGCTCGACGTGCTCACCGGTCTCGCTGCGCACCCGCTGACCGAATCGGCGGTGGCCGAGTTCGCCGCGGCGGCCGCCAAAGCGCAGGCAGCGGCCCAGTGAAACCCCTGCTCGTGGCGCGCGGCGTCCACCAGGTGGGCCTGCGCGCGGTCAACGTGTTCCTGATCGAGGCCGGCGACGACCTCGTGCTGATCGACGCCGGCCTCAGGGGCAGCCCACCGCGCATCACCGAGGCGATCTACTCGCTGGGCCGTCTGCCGCAGGACGTGACGGCCATCATCGTCACCCACGCTCACCCCGATCACGTCGGTGGTCTGGCCGAGATGAAGCGCCGCACCGGCGCGCAGGTCTGGATGCACCCGGCCGACGCTGAGCTCGTGGCGCGCGGCGTCTATGGCCGGCCCTTCGGCCCCGGCCCCAGCCGCGCCGGAAATGCCGTGCGTCGTGCGATGAACCTGATGCCCGGGGGCAAGGGGCTGCCGGTGCCGACCGACCACGAGATCGCCGACGGCGAGGAACTGCCCTTCGCCGGCTTGTGCGCCCTGCACACGCCGGGGCACACCGCCGGCCACATCGCCCTGCTGCTGCCGCGCGACGGCGGCGTGCTGTTCGTCGGCGACGCCGCCTCGAACAGGATCCACGTCGGCTTGGCCCCGCTGAACGAAGACCTCGAGGGTGGCCGGCGCAGCCTCGAGCGGCTCGCCGCGCTCGACTTCGAGATCGCCTGCTTCTCGCACGGCCGCGCGCTGCGCCACGGCGCCGACCAGGCGTTCCGTGAGCTGGTCGCCGGCTTTCCGACCACGGCGGCCGAGGCGGCCGAGTAACGCGCCAAGCGGCGGGCGCGGGCGGCTACGCCGCCCGCCACTACGGTCCCCGCCTGCGCTAGGGTCCCAGTGTCAACGCGACGGCGCCGGGAGCCCCCGATGCAGCCAGCTCGAGCGCCGCCGCGGCTCGCTCCAGGGGCAGGGTCGCGGCTACGCCCAGGCGCAGCTCGAGCCCGCCGGCCAGCTCGACGGCCCGGGCCAGATCGGCCGGCTCGGGCGCGATCACGAGGTCGGCCACCGCGATCCTGCGATCTGCCGGCGGCAGGTCGCCGGTGATCGTGACCAGGCGGCCGCCGTCACGCACGGCGCGCAGAGCGGCGGCGGCGCCCCGCGGCGCCGCGTTCACCGCGGCATCCACGCCGCCACCGCAGACCTCGCACAAGCGCTCGGGCCAGCCCGGATCGCGGTAGTCGAAGACCTCGCGAGCCCCGTAGGAACGCACCCGTGCCGCACTCGTCGCGCCGGCAGTGGCGAGCACCTCGGCGCCGGCGGCGACCGCGACCTGCACGAGCGCACCGCCGGTCACCCCGCCGGCGCCCGAGACCAGCACGCGCTCGCCGCGGGCCACGCGCAACGTCTTCTCGACCACCTGCACGGCGGTGATGCCGGGCACCGGCAGCGCCGCCGCCTCGGCCCATGAGAGCGCGGGCGGCTTGACCACAGTGAGCGCCGCCGGCGCCAGCAGGAGCTCGGCCCACGAGCCCTGGTCGCGCAGCTGCAACGGGTAGGTCAGCGCCCAGTCGCCCGGCCGCAGGTGCTCGACCTCGGGATCGGCGGCAACGACGACGCCGGCAGCCTCGACGCCGAGCGCCAGGGGAGGCTGCCGGCCGATGTCCCAGCCGCCGGTGCGCACGTAGTCCTCCCATACGCCGACGCCGGCCGCCCGCACGCGCAGCAGCACCTCGTCGGCGGCCGGTTCACGCGGTGCCGGCAGCTCGAGCGGCTCCACACCGCCGCCGATCGTCCGAATGCCCGCCGCCCGCATGCCGGCCTCCTTGCCGTGATCGTCCCCGCGCCGGCCGGAAAGCGCCTCGTCTAGAAGGTGCTTCCCACCCTCAGGGATTCCCGCGCCTCTTCTGGGAGTGGCCGCGACACGCAAGCGCGCCACGAGCGCTCCGCCCGAGGAGGGCGAGCCCGCGGGCCGGCGGAAGGCGACCTACGACAGCAGCGTCAGAGCCGACGATATGGCCGAGCAGGCCTGGAGCACGTCGCCGTTCATGGCGGCGTCGAAAGGCTCGGGACGCGATGCCAGCAGCACGATGACCGCGTTGGCGAACATGTTGACGTACATCGTCTGGCCGTAGATGCCAGAGGCCAGCAGCACGCCGAGCTGCGGGTCGAGCACCCACCAGCAGTTGCGGTAGTGCGCCTTGGTGTAGCACTCGGTCTGCTCGGGGTCGCAGAAGCCCAGACGGCGGGCGTCGTCTGAGTCGGCGAAGGTCTCGCGGCAGGTGCGGTCGGCGTAGCGCGTGTCGTTCACCCAGGCGGCCGGCACCACCTGATGGCCGTCCCAGCAGCCACTCTGCAGGTAGAGCTGACCGAACCGGGCGAGGTCGCGCAGGGTCACCGACAGGCCGCCGTCGGTCAGGGCGTAGCCGTGGCGGTCGACCGTGATCTCGGCGTCGAAGCCGGCGCCCAGGGGCGCCCAGAGCAGCTCGCTCATGGCCTCGGCGAAGCGTAGCCCGCTCACCCGCTCGACGACCAGCCCGAGCACGTCGGTCAAGATGGAGCGGTACTCGAAGCGCTCACCGTGCTCGCGATCGCTCGGCAGGCCCAGGATGTAGCCGAGGAGGTCGAGCTCGTCGTCGGGCTCGGCCGGCTGCCAGCCGGCCGCACGTTCGTAGAGCCGCACGTCCGAATCGGGATCGTCGTAGTCCTCGGAGAACCTCGTGCCGGCCGTCATGTCGAGCAGATGACGGACCGTGGCGCCCTCGAACGAGGTGCCGGTCAGCTCGGGCACGCACTCGGCGACCGGCTGATCTTCGGCGAGGACCCCACGGCCCACGAGCACGCCGACGATGCCGCCCACGATCGATTTGGAGATCGACTGCAGCAGGTGCGGCGTGTCGCGCTCCATGCCGTTGAAGTACTGCTCGGTCACGATGCGGCCGCGATGCAGAACGAGGAACCCGTCGGCGTAGGAACGCGAGAGCAGGCGGGCCAGCGTGCTCGTGCCGCGCGAGGTCTCGAAGATGAGGCCGTCGAGATCGGCCGGGGCGGCCGGCAGCTCGCGCACCGGGCCGCGCCCGCGGCTCACCCGGGCCGATGGGATGATCTGGCGCATGCGCTGGAACGACCAGCGGTTCCAGGGTGCCTGCTGCCAGTTGGCCAGCGTGACGAGCGACTCGGCGCGCGCCGCGTCGGCCCTCATGAGGCCGAGCTCCCGGGCCGTCGGTGGGTGAGCGGTCATACGGTCATTGTAGCTTGAACGAACCGTTCGCCGGGCTCTTGGCGAAGCTCTTGGCGAAGCGCGGCGCCGGTGGCGCGGCAGCGAGACCGCCGTCGGCCGCGGCCGCACCGGCGCCCGGCAGCTCGCCGCGGTACCAGGCGTTGAGCCCGTCGATCCACTGGCGGGCGCGGTCGCTCAGCGCGAAGTCGTCGGTCATGAGACGGCCGCGGGTGATCAGGATGCCGAGATCGGCGCCCTCGTAGCGCCAGTCGCCCGGCCCCGTGATGCGCAGGTAGAGCCCGTCGCGCTCACCCTCGACCGCGCCGCGCCGATACTCGAAGCGCTCGTAGGAGACCGCGCCGTCGTCGCCGAGGCGCCACAGGCCCGACGCTGGCGCCGTCGTGACGCGGTCGACCTCGGGCGAGGTGCTCTTCAGCACGACGGCGCTCCAGCTGTCGATGAAGCGAGGGTCGGCCCAGCGTGCGTTCAGCTCGTCGACGTCGAGCTCGAAGTCGACGCCCGAGAACTCGAGCAGGTGGAACAGGAACAGGGGCACGTCGGCGTGGGCGAAGGCGGCGTGATTGGTGAGCGGGCTCGCGCCGCAGATGCGCGGGTTGAGCTCGCCCAGGTAGAGCTCGCCGTCGGCTCTGTCGATCAGGAAATCGAGGTCGAAGTAGCCGCGATAGCCTTCGCTCAAGAGCTGATCGCCGATGCGCTCGGCGTACGTGCGCGCCTTGACGCGCGCCCCCTCGCTGAAGGCGCCGCTGAAGACCTCGTTGCCGGCCCAGCCGCCGTGGTAGGGAGTGAGCTCGGGGTGACCGACGATCTCGGTCAGCAGCGGCCCGGCCACCGTACCGCAGCGCGTGGCGCAGGCCTCGAGCGTTGCGGTGAGCGGCTCGATGCGCTTCATCACCTTGACCTCGGCCTCGCGCGCGATTTCGGCGGCGTGGCGGCGCCAGTCGCTCTTGTTCGAGATGAAGAAGGTCGTGTGGCCCGAGTCGCCGAAGGGCGTCTGGACGACGAGGTGCTTGCCCAGGCCGGCGCCGGCGGCCAGACGGTGCAGTTCCGCATAGCTCTTCACGCGGGCCAGCAAGTTGGGCACGCTCGGTACTCCGGCGCGATTGCCCAGGCGCACGGTCTCGACCTTGCTGTCGCAGCGGTCCCGCAGGCCGGCCGCCGGGAACCAGACCTGCAGGCCGAGCTTTTCGCAGAGCTCCTCGGTGGTCTCGTCGAACATCAGGAAGACCGCCACTGAGTCGCCGCCGCGGGCGCCGATGAAATCGACGACGTCGTCGTGGCGCAGCAGGTAGTTGTTGATGTCGGGGATGCTACGAAACTCGTCGTGCTCGCGCGGCCGGGGCACGAAGACGTTGGGGTGGCGTCCGTCGTAGCAGTCGATCTGGCAGATGTGCCGGAAGTTCGCGATCCACTCGTCCATGCCGGCGAGGTTGAAATCGGTGGGACCGATCGAGTAGATCGGCCGCGTGTTGCGGTAGAAGAAGCGGCGCACGGCCGAGATGTTGGTGAGCTTTTCAGCGCTCGGCGACCACGGTTCGCGCACGCGATCCCGGACGCTCTGGAGCTGATCCCGCGCGGCGGCGGACTTCTTGCGGGCGGCGTTGACAGACACCCTGCTACCCCCTCTTATGCCAAGTACCACGGACGGCGCGCCACGGCCACGCGCGTGCTTGCTTGTTCCCCGCAGCCGGCAAGTTGTGAGCGTTGTGCCGCGCCATCGACGCGACTCTCACCGGGTGCCGGCCCGCTAGCCGGCCAGGGGCTCGAGCGCGAGAAACCCCATTCGCGGCCGCTGAGACCGGCGATGCCGATCGAGGCCGCACGGGCGTCGATCCTCGTGACTCTTCTGGCTGCATCGCGCCCGCGGCACGGCCTCACGCGTCCGTGAACCCGTGCGAGCGCGCCTGCCGCCCGTTGCGTTCCACGACCGGTGAGGTGCAAACCTGATGGCCGACTGGCCAACCACGGTTAGCTGCGACGCTATCCGGGCAGCCGCAACGTAGGGCGTTGGCCACGAAAGGAGGTCCTTGTGGCCCTTGCCGAGGCGTCGATCGACGTGCGCGCGGACATCGTCACGGTCTCTGACCAGTGGACCCGGTTCGAGTCGACAGGCGGCATCGTCGCCTTCGCGCCGCTCGCCGGCGGCTGGACGCGTGTCACGCTGCGTCTCGAGTACCGGCCTGAGGACCTTGCCGAGCCGGCCGGACAGGCGCTCGGCATCATGCAGCACCAGGTCAGCCAGGACCTGCAGAACTTCAAGGATGTCGTCGAGGACCGCGTCGGGACAGGCGGTGAACAGCGCCGGATGGCGAGCTGACGACACGACGGCAACGACGGAGAGCAACGAGTCAGCGCGACCGCACCGCATGCGGCGGCGGCCGGCGCGGAAGGGACGACCATGGCGTTCATCGACAGGACCATCGTAGTAGACGCCGACATACGCGACGTCTTCACCCTGTGGACGGCCTACGAGGACTACCCCAGCTTCATGGTCTCGATCGAATCGGTCACCCTCGTGCCCGATGACCAGCTCCTGTGGGTCGCCGAGGTCGAGGACACGACCTACGAATGGGAGAGCGACATCGTCCAGTACGTGGACGAGCAGAAGATCGAGTGGCGGGCGCTGGACGGTCGCGAGGTCGGCGAGGTCCGCTTCGAGAAGCTGAGCGGCGGCCGCACCAGCGTGAGCTACCAGCTCGAGTTCGACGCCGGGGCCTGGGAGGGCGAACCAGAGGCCGTGGCGCGCTGGATGGAGCGCCGCGTGATCGAGGGGCTCGAAGCCTTCAAGGAGCTCGCCGAGGGTCGGGCGGCCGCCTGACGCTTCGATCGTGACCGGTCCCATCGAAGGCCATGGCGCGGCGTCACGCGAGGGCCTGACGACGGTCGTCGACCGCGTCCTGGGAGACGGCATCGAACGACAGGTCACGGCCCGTCATCGGCGACGCCTGCGGCGTCTCGGTTGGGAGGGCGCCCTCGAACCCCATCCGGGTCTCTGGGTCGCCGGCCGCCCGAACCGCAGCCGGGCAACGCCCTCGAGCTGCTGGTCGACGGCGCCTGCGCCCCGCCGCGCATCGCCGCCGGTCGACAGCTGACCGACGGCGCGGCCGCCGTGGTGTCAGGCGGCCTCCTTCCGCTCCCAGGGCGCCTGCTCGCCGAACTTCTCGTAGTAGCGCGCGATCGTGCGCTTGACGCCGGACACCTCGCGCGCCGGCAGGTCGACCCCGCCTCGCGCGCCGCTCACGACCTGGGCGGCCGACATGACCGCGCGCGGCACTACCCTGAGCTCACCACCGATCACGTCGGCGATGGGCAGCTTGTACGCCGTGAACTCGTCGCCACGGTGGGCGTCGTACCAGAGAAAGGCCTTGCGATAGCGCGCATTCGGTGCCTCTGTGGCGCCGGCCCAGCGGCGTACGCGCCCTTCGGCCGCGTCGGCGCTCCAGGAACGGTCGCGATCGGCCAGCGGGAGATCCTGAAAACGGACGGCGGTCATCACGTCCTCCTTCTCGTCTTTCAGTCACTCCCCCCCACGTTCCCCGCAAGGAGCACTGAAAACGCGCCGGCCGGCCGGGCCGATGGCTATCGGCCGACGGCGCCCCCCGCGCCGCCGCCCACCGGGCCGCGCCGGCGCGACAGCAGGAACAACCCCATCATCGCGCCCCTGGTCAGCGCCAAGCTGATGATGGCACGGGCGGCGGCGGGCTGGGCGTTGGTCTCTCGGATGTACTGCATGTAGACGGCGATGGTCTGGAACAGCAGCAGACTCGAGATCGT
>DATIYD010000100.1:0-3984 GCA_035517975.1 Thermoleophilia bacterium
CCGGTCGCGTCGGTCGTCGCGCTGCAGCCGAGCTGGCCTGGCGCGGAGATCGAGAAGGTCACCAGCTTGCCCGCGACCGGCGAGCCGGTATCGAACTCGGTCAGCTTCCCAGACAGCATCACCGTGTCGTGGTAGTTGCCGCCGGCAGAGCCGCCGTAGGTAAGCGTCGTCGGCGCCTTGTTCACCGTGAACGGTGCGCCGGCGCTGTTGCTGCCGACGTAGTAGTCGTCGCCGGCGAACTGCGCCGTGACCGTGTAGTCGTTGTTCGGCACGAGCGTCACGCGGAGCGTGCAGGAGACGTTGCCGCTCGAGTCGGTCGTCCCGGTGACACAGCTCTGCGTGCCCGCACCGTCGGCGATCACGAAGGTGACCGGCTCGGCGCCAATCGGGGTCAACGGGTTGTCCGCCTCGGTCAAATTCGCCGTCAGCGTCACCGTGTTGTCGTAGTCAACGGTTCCCGGGCCGGTGTAGGCCAGCGTGGTCGGCGCCTTCAGAACCGGGAAGTCGAATGGCGCGACCGAGCTGCCGAGGTAGGCCGGCGTGGTGGCGAAGCTCGCGCTCGCCTGGACGGTGCCCGGCTTGTCGCCGAGCACGGGCTTTGGCAAGCAGCTCGCGACGCCGTTCGCATCCGTCGTCGCCGCGCAGTTCTCGGCGCCGGCGGCGAGGTTGACGGTCTGGCCGGCGACCGGCGTGCCGCTGCTCGTCAGCGTCGCCGCAAGAAGCGCCGGGTCGTGGAACGTGCCCTGAGTGTCGCCGGACCAGACGAGTGTCGTCGGCGCCTGTGCGCCGGTACACGTTTGCTGAGTGCAGGTGACGCTCTGGTTGACGATGGGGCCGGTCTGCGTGTTCGAGAACTGCGCGCCGTTCTGGTTCGTCGAGACGTTCGACGTGCAGTGACCGGTGGTGCCGGCGCTGGACGAGACATCCTCGGTCTGCGTCGCCTGCGGCGTGGGATTGCCGTTCTGGCTCGTCGTCTGCGTGATCGTGCAGAAGTCAGTCGTGTTGACACCCTGGAAGCTGCAGCACCCGATCTTCTGGAGGGAGCGGCGTGCCTGCGGCCGCGCCGGCCCGCCCGAGAGCTTCGTCGGGCCGACCATCGTCTGGGCCACGTGCACGTTCGGGTCCATCGACTGATCCTCGGACTGTGTGGCGCTGTAGTCGGCGTGATCGATGCTGCACTGGTCGACGTGCCCGTTCAGGTCAGCGTGCTGCGACTGCGAGCCCGAGCCCGCCGCGGTCGCAGAGGCGTGCTGGTGCTGGCTCTGCGCCGCCGTCGCCTTCAGGATCCCGTGGTTCGTGCAGTTCGGGGCCCCGGGGTTGAAGCCGACAGGCCCCTGGGCGATCGAGAAGTTCTGCGTCGTGATCTGACTCTCGTTCACCGAAACGGCGCTCGTCGTGCCGACGCACTGGGTGAGGGTCTGGTTGACGTTCGCCGTCCCGGCGCCGCTGGCGCTCGACTGCGTGACCGTCGCGTTCTGCGTCCCGCTCGTGGTCTGCAGCGACGTCGTCCCGGGCGGCGAGCACGAGCTCGGCCCCTGGAGGACGTTCTGCGTGACGGTCGCGGTGTTCGAGCCGGAGCCGCTCGTCTGCGTGATGCTGCAGGCCTGCGTCATCGTCCCGGTGAGGGTGCTCGAGGACTGCTCGTTGCAGGTCGCGGAGTTCGAGCCGGACGTCGAAACCTGGACGATCGTGCACGACTCCGACGAGGAGCCGGAGCTCGAGCCGACCGATCCGCCGCCGCCGCTCGCGCTGCAGACGACGCTGTTGACCGTCCCGCCCATCGTCGAGAACTGGAGGACGCGGTGCGACTTGGTGCAGGTCCAGCCCTTGCCCGGGCACTTGGGACCGGCGTAGTTCTTACGCCCGCGCTGGACGACGATGCCCTTCGGGTTGACCCCGATCGAGCTCAGGTAGCGCGTGACGCTGCCGCCGTGCGACAGCATCGCCCACGGGGTCGCCTGTTTCGCGCTCCCCGCGGTCGCTCCACCCGCCAGTACCAACCCGACCAAAAGCGCAAGCAGCGCCAGCCCGACCCGTTCCCTCGTCATCCGCCTCTCCCCCAAGCGTTCCGCAGTCGACAATGCTTGAGCACGCAATCCTGACGGTCTCGGGCACAAAACGCAAGATTTCGGCAGGTAACCCGCTGTTAGAGCGCCGTTACCGCCGCCCTGCAGTCTCTGATGAAACCGACTTCGGAGGGACATCGGATGACTCAGGCCAGCTCCCCCACCCACCGTCGCCGCCCGTCGCCGGCGCTGCTCGTGGCGATGCTCGCGCTCCTCGTGTCGCTCGGCGGCACGGCCGCGGCGGCGCACGTGCTCATCACGAGCAAGGACATCAAGAACGGGACGATCCGGCTCGTCGACCTGAGCCCGGACACGAAGAAGGCGCTGCACGCCCACGCCGTGGTCGCCGACAGCGCCGGCTTCGCCGAACGGTCCGCGACGCTGACCGACGCCGCGTCGTTCGCGCCGATCGTCGCATCGACGCGGCCGACCCCGGGAACCCTGCTGCCGCTCGACGCGTCGGGGCGGTTCCCGGCGGGCGTCATGCCCGACATCGCGGCCCGTGTATACAGCACACACGATCAGGTCACGCACCTGCAGATCGCGCACGGCCCCGTCTACCAGGTCGTGTTCGACAAGGTCAGCTTCGACACGGACGGCATGTTCGATCCGGCCAGGCCAACTGTGCTCACCGCGCCGACTCCCGGCATCTACCTGATCACCACGAATGTGTCGTGGGCGATCGAGGACACGAGCCGCACCGGGGCGAACCGGGCCGTGTACCTCGATGTCGACGGTCACGCGGTCGCGGTCGACCAGCGCCCGCCCGCCGACGAGACGCGCCAGGTGGTGACCACGATCTACAAGCTCGCGGCCGGCGACACGGTGCAGGTCGGCATCGGCCAGGATGCCGGCGACCTGACGGCGAACGCGGTCGGCGACTACGCACCGTCGCTCGCAATGGCCTGGATCGCGCCCGGCTAGGCGACGCTGACGTACGCCGCGCCCAGCGTCGCTGCGAGCGTGCGGTGCGCCGCGGAGACGCCGACCAGGCTCGACTTCGCGGGATCGACGTCGTGCGCGCGCGCGAAGGCGAGCGGCAGTCCCGGGAGCGGCGGCCGGCACCAGCAGATCGGAGGGCCGCCACCGTGGCCGCAAACGGCGGTCGCCGCGGCCGCCGCACGCCCGCGGAGGGCGTCGCGGACGCCGTGCGGATCCCAGTCGAACACGAGCCTCGGGGCATCGGGGTCGGCGAGGGTGCGCTCCCACCCGGCGTGCTCGAGCGCGGCGCCGGCGACGAAGACACCCGAGCGCCCCGTCCGGGCGGCGCGCGTGAAGGCGACGCGCTCGATCTCGGCGAAGCCCTCGTCGGTCGCCGGCGGCTCGAGCTCCCGCAGCGCGCGCATCTGCGACGTCGGCAGGAGCAGGCCGGCCTCACGCCGGCCGTGCGCCCTGAGCTGCTCGGGCTCGGGGAGCCCGCCGAACCGCTCCAGCAGGCGCTCGACCAGGTTCACCTGCGCCTGCGCGAGCGGCGTGTCGAGCCAGACGCAGCGCACGCGGACGCCGTGGCGCGCGGCGGCGTCGACGACGTGGCTCCGCGCCGCGCGCGTGAGGTAGGTGTTGTCGAGCACGATCCGCCGGCGGCCGGCGGCCAGCTCCTCGTCGAGGTCGCCGGCGATCTCGCGCAGCGAACCGCCGCGCTCGTCGCGGTTGAGCCTGGCGTAGCCGCGGTCGGCGTACTCGGCGGCGACCTTTGTCTTGCCCGCTCCAGGGATCCCCATCACGAGCACGACGTCCCCGACACCGGCCGAGGAGCGCTGCGGCCGGCTTCGGCCAAAGGAGCGCGCGAGCGCCTCGCGCGCGGGCGCGGTGAGCCGGAGCTGCGCCGCACGGGCGGCCGAGCGCGCCGCGTCGGGCGTGCGGGCGCCCGGGATCGCGACCACGTTCGGGGAAAGATCGAGCAGCCAGGCGAGCGCGA
>DATIYD010000101.1:0-3155 GCA_035517975.1 Thermoleophilia bacterium
GGTCACGGCGATCACGGTCTGCGCGTGGCCGATCAGCGCCGTCACGGTGTGACCGTCGTCTTCGTCGTGTGTCGTCACGCCGCCGCGCGCGCTGATGCCGTTGACCCCGACGAAGACGACGTCGAGGTTGAAGCCGCGCAGCGCCGCTTCGGCGAGCGGCCCCAGCAGCTCGTAGGACTCGGGACGGGCGATGCCGCCGGTCACGAACAGCTTGAGGTTGCGCCGCAGGGCGAGCTCGGCGGCGATGTTGAGGGCGTTGGTGACGACCGTCAGGCCGGGCCGGTCGGCCACGGCGCGGGCGACCTCGGTGGTCGTGGTGCCGCCGGTGAAGCCGATCACGCTCACCTCGCCGGCCACCCGGGCGGCCGCGGCGGCGGCGATGCGCTGCTTGACGGCGCGGTGCGAGCCGGCGCCGTAGCGTAACGGCAGGTCGAGCAGCAACCCGGCTGCGGCGGCCCCGCCGTGGGTGCGGATGAGCAGGTGCCGCTCCTCGAGCAACTCGAGGTCGCGCCGCACCGAGGCCTTGGAGACCCCCATACGCGGCGCGAGGTCGGCGATCGACACCGAGCCCCCGTCGGCCAGCTCGTGCAGGATCAGACTGAAGCGCTCTTCCTGGCGCATGCCGCGTAGCGTATCACAAGGCTTGCAACGACGAAGGTTGCTTTGCTGTTCTTTGGCCGATAAAGTGCCAAGATATGAACACTACTGATGAGCGATTTTTGCCGTTTTTGGGGCAAACGTCTTGCGGATGTGCCCCCGTGGGAAGGAGTGCAACCGCATGAGTCACGTGCGTGAAGAGATCGTCACCCAGCCGGCGCTCTGGCGGCGCGCGGCCGACGTGGCGCGCGTCGACGGCCACCGCCTGCCGGCCGCCGGTCAGCGCGCCGCCATCGTCGGCTGCGGCACCTCGCTGTTCATGGCCGAAGCCTGGGCCGCGGCGCGCGAGGCGGCCGGACAGGGCGAGACCGACGCCTTCACCCCGTCCGAAGCGCCGGCGCGACGCTACGACGTCGTCGTCCTGCTCACGCGATCCGGCACCACGACCGAGGTGCTCGATTTCGTGAAGGCACTGCCCGCCGGCCCGCGCACGGTCGCCGTCACCGGTACGCCGGCCAGCCCGGTCGTCGAGCTCTGCCACGACACGGTGGCGCTCGAGTTCGCCGACGAGCGCTCCGTCGTGCAGACCCGCTTCGCGACCACGGCGCTCGCCCTGGCGCGCGCTCACCTGGGCGCCGACATGGGCCCTCTCGCCGATGCCGCCGAAGCGGCGCTGGCCGAACCGCTGCCGGTCGAGCCGGCAGGCGTGCGGCAGTTCGTCTTTCTCGGCCACGGCATCGGCGTCGGCCTGGCGCGCGAGGCCGGCCTGAAGCTGCGCGAGGCGGCCGGCGCCTGGACCGAGGCCTACCCGGCGACCGAGTTCCGTCACGGGCCGATCAGCGCGATCGACACCGCCAGCGTGGTGTGGGCGTTCAGCCCGGCGCCGGCCGGCCTGCCCGAGGCGGTCAAGGCCACCGGCGCCACCTTCGTGCAGGCGCGCCGCGACCCCATGGTCGAGCTCATCGCGGCCCAGCGCCTGGCCGTCGACCTGGCAGAGAGCAAGGGGCTCGACCCCGACCATCCCCTTCACCTGACGAGATCCGTCATTCTTCCCAAGTGACCCCAAGGAGGCAGACGTGAGACATACAAGATCGCCCAAGCAGGGGCGCGGACCGGTATCGTGGCTGCTTGCCTTGGTGGTACTCGCGGCGCTCGTCGTCGTCGCCGCCGCGTGCGGCAGCAGCAACAGCGGCGGCAGCACGAGCCCGAGCGCCTCGGCGAGCGCCGCCGTCGGCGTGCTGCCCTCGCCGACGCCGGGCACCTCGATCACCATCGACTACCACTATCCGTCGCCGCCCAAGTCGGTCCTTGCCCAGTTCACCAAGCTGACCGGCGTCAAGGTCAACTGGGTCGAGGTCGGCTGGGACAACCTGCAGACCAAGATCGCGGCGGCAGCCACCTCGAACACCTACTTCGCCGACCTCACCGATGTCGACTGGTCGAAGGTCGGCCAGTACTACAAGACGAAGTGGTTCATGCCGCTCAACCAGTACTTCGACGTGGCCTCGCTCAAGAGCGACATGCCGCAGATCGACACCTTCGCCTCGAACAACCAGCAGCTGGCGCTGCCGTTCGACTCGTCGTTCACCGTGACGACGCTCAACACCAAGATCGCCAAGGCGGCCGGCGCGCCGACCGCGCCCACGACGATGACCGACTACACCAACGCCCTGAACACGATCAAGGCCAAGGGCACGGTGCCGAACCCGCTCGACATCCCGTTCGCCGCGGCCGAGGGGCTGTCGACGTACTGGTACCAGGCCACGGCGGCCTTCGGCGGCCAGGTGCTCGACGCCAGCTACAACCCCCAGTTCACCTCGCCGAGCTCGGGCGGCTACAAGGCCATGCAGTGGATGGTCAATGCCTACAAGTCGGGGCTCGTGCCCAAGGCCAACATCGGCGTCTCCGACTATCAGGGCTTCACCTCCGAGATGGCCCAGGGCCGCGTGGCCAGCGTCTTCTCCGACTACGCCGGCACCGTGGGCTCGGTCTACGACGTGCCGAGCAGCTCCAAGGTCGTCGGCCAGGTGCAGTACATCCCGACGCCGGGCGTGAGCGGCGCGGCGCCCAACCTGGCCAACCCCGACGGCATCGGCATCCCGGTGACGGCCAAGAACGTGGCCGGTGCGCTGGCCTTCATCAAGTGGTTCACCGACACGCAGCAGCAGGCGATCTGGGCCGGTCTGAACGGTCCGTCCGACGTGATCTCGGGCTTCCCGCTGCCGGCCCGCGTGAGCAGCCTGCAGCTGCTGACCGGCAAGGTCGCGGGAGCCGCCGAGCTGACCGGGCTGCTCAAGACCTCGCGCGCCGAGTTCCCCGGCCCCGGGGCGCCGCCCTGGTACTCGCAGTTCAGCAACTCCGTCTACACCAACATCCATCAGGCCGCCGCCGGCTCGCAGACCGTGCAGCAGGCGGTGACCAACATCGCCAACCAGGTGACCCAGCTCAAGGCGAGCCAGTAACGCCCGTGAGCGCCGCCGCCGCGACCAAGGCCAGACTTCTCGACGCCGGCCGGCGTCGCGGCGGCGGCGTATCGTGAGCGGCGAGAGCGCCACCCT
>DATIYD010000102.1:0-2896 GCA_035517975.1 Thermoleophilia bacterium
GCGCTTGGCCCGCACGCGGGGTGTCTCGGTGCGCACCACGAGGCCGTTGTCGACCCAGGTGGTGCAGGCGGCCTGCAGCTTGGACCAGCCCTCGACCTCGATCAGGCAGAGGCGGCAGGCGCCCCAGGGGGCCATGCCCTCCATGTTGCAGAGCGCCGGAATGTCGATGCCGGCGCGCTGGGCCGCCTGCAGGACGGTCTCGCCCTTCTTGGCGGCCACGAGCGTGCCGTTGATGGTGAGCTTCACTTGGGTGTCGGTCGCGGTGGGACTCATTTCGACCTCCCTCCCACTGTGGCCAGCACGCCGGTCTCGACCGTGATGGCGTCGAAGTTGCAGACCTGGCGACAAGTGTCGCACTTGATGCAGAGCCGCTGGTCGATCTTCTGCAGCTGGCGCTTCTCGCCCTTGACCGCCTTGGTGGGGCAGGCCACGTTGCAGGAGTAGCAGCCGGTGCAGTTCTCGTTCACGGTGTAGCGGATGAGCGGCCGGCAGACCTTCGCCGGGCAGCGGCGCTCGACGATGTGAGCCTCGATCTCGTCGCGGAAGTAGCGGATGGCCGACAGCACCGGGTAGGGGGCGCTGCCGCCCAGGGCGCACAGCGAGCCTTCGATGATGTCCTCGCTCAGGCGCTCGAGACGCTGGATGTCTTCGAGCTCGCCCTCGCCGGCGCTGATGCGCTCGATGATCTCGAGCAGACGCTGGCTGCCGACGCGGCAGGGCACGCACTTGCCGCAGCTCTCCTCGGCCGTGAACTTGAGGAAGAACTTGGCGAAGTCGACCATGCAGGTGGCGTCGTCGACCACGACCATGCCGCCGGAGCCCATCATGGAGCCGGCGGCGACGAGGCTCTCGAAATCGATCGGCTCGTCGAGCAGGCTCTCGGGCAGGCAGCCGCCCGAAGGGCCGCCGAGCTGCACGGCCTTGAAGTGGCGACCGGGCAGCATGCCGCCGCCGATGTCGAAGATGACCTCGCGCAGGGTGGCGCCCATGGGCACCTCGACCAGGCCACCGTTCACGATCTTGCCGGTGAGGCTGAAGATCTTGGTGCCCTTGGAGGTCGTCGTGCCCTTGGCCGCGAAGGCGTCGGCGCCGCGACGCACGATCCACGGCACGTTGGCGTAGGTCTCGACGTTGTTCAGGTTGGTGGGCTGGCCGTGGAGGCCGTGGGCCACCGTACGGATGTGCTTGCCGCGCGGCATGCCGCGATTGCCCTCGATGGATGCCGTGAGCGCGGTCGACTCGCCGCAGACGAAGGCGCCGGCGCCCTGGTTGATGCGGATGTCGAAGTCGAAGCCCGAGTCGAGGATGTTCGCGCCGAGCAGGCCGCGCTCGCGGGCCGTGGCCAGGGCGTGACGCAGGCGCTCGACAGCGAAGGGGTACTCGTGGCGCACGTAGACATAGCCCTCGACTGGCCCGTTGTGGGCGCCGATCGCGAAGGCCGCGATGACCATGCCCTCGATCACGGCGTGCGGGTTGCCCTCGAGCACGGAGCGGTCCATGAAGGCTCCGGGGTCGCCCTCGTCGGCGTTGCAGATGACGTAGTGCCTGTCGCCCGGGTTGGCGCGGCAGAAGCGCCACTTCTTGCCCGTCTGGAACCCGGCGCCGCCGCGGCCCCGCAGGCCGGAGCGTTCGACCTCGGCGATGACGGCCTCGGGCTCGTCGGCGGCCAGCACCTGAGCGAGCGCCCGGTAGCCGTCGTGAGCGAGGTAGTCGTCGAGCGAGTAGGGGTCGATCTTGCCGTTCAGGGCCAGGACGATGCGGTCCTGCAGGCTGTAGAAGGGGATGTCACGTTCGAGGGCCAGCGTCTCGTCGGTCACCGGTTCGTGGTAGAGGAGCCGTTCGACGACGCCGTCGCCGACCACGCTGGTCTCGATGATCGTCTTGATGTCGCGTGGCTTGAGGCGAGGATAGAAGACGCCCTGCGGACGTACGACGACGATGGGGCCTTGCTCGCAGAACCCGTGGCAACCGGTCTCGATGACCTTGACCGACTCGGTCAGGCCGCGGGCGGCGAGCTCCTGGTCGATGGCCTCGCGCAGGGCCGTGCGGCCCGAGGCGTGGCAGGCCGTGCCGGCGCAGATGCGGATCTCGGCCTTGTCGTCGGCCGCCACATAGGCGCTCGGATCGGCCACGCCGGCCAGCGCCTGCTGGATACGCTTCTCGCGTGTCGCGGTCGCCATCATGCCACCTCCGCCTTGCGGAGCTTGCGGACAAGCTTGCGCGCGTCGTTGGGGCTGACGCGGCCGTGGGTGTCCTGATCGCCCACGCGCACCACGGGGGCCAGCGCGCAGGCGCCGACGCAGTTGACGGTCTGCAGGGTGAAGAGCATGTCGGGCGTGGTGCCGCCCACCTCGATCTCGAGCTCCTGAGACAGGGCCTCGACGATCAGCGGCGCGCCGGCCACGTGACAGGCGGTGCCCATGCAGACGTCGATCACGTGCTTGCCGACCGGCTCGAGCCGGAACTGACTGTAGAAGCTGGCCACGCCGTAGATGCGCGAGAAGGGCACGTCGAGCTCGGCGGCGATCTCCTCGAGGGCGCGGCGCGGCAGCCAGCCAAAGGTCTCCTGGGTGGTGTGCAGGGCCTCGATCAGGCCCGAGCCGTCGCGCAGTTTGGCGGCCACCGCGTCGAAGAGCTTCATGTCGATCTCGGGCAGCAGCACGCGGGGTGTGGGCTCTTCGCCCACCACGCAGGCCGAGCCCGCGCCGCAGCTCGCCCCGGGCGGCAGGGCGTTCATGGCCGCCGCCCGCGCGGCCGCCGCGTCGAAAGGCAGCTCGGGATGCTCGGGGCAGTAGTCGATCTCGAGGCAGTCGGTGGGGCACGTGCGGGCGCACAGCGTGCAGGCGTAGCAGCGCAGCGCGCCGTCGCGGTCGCGGGTGAGGTCGAACAGGCCGCG
>DATIYD010000103.1:0-8393 GCA_035517975.1 Thermoleophilia bacterium
CCGCCCTCGAGCGGAACGAGCTTCCACGACCACGTGCTCTCCGGCTTGTCCCAGAGGAGCCACTCGCCGGTCGCGAAGGCTTTGACACGAAAGGCCGTCGTCTCGTTGACCGTGGCCGCCATCGGCACCCAGTCGCCGACCCGCGGATGCTGGAACTCGGGCAGGATGTGGTCGGCGCTGGGACGTGCGGCGTTGTCAAAGAGGTCGTAACTGTAGAAGCCGGCGCGGCCGAAGCCCAGTTGCACGATCCAGGGCCACACGGCGTGTGGCGGTGCCTCGATCGTGATCGCGCGGGTGGCGGTGAACGAGGATCTTGGCACGAGGTCGTCTCCGGGCATCGAGGCCCGGACCTCGCCGCTGGTCGCTCCCCAGCGCAGGTGCCAGGAACGCACCAGCGGCGCCGTGACGAAGCGCGGCGAGGCGACCATCACATCGCGCAGGCCGCGCCTGATCTGCCGTTGGGTCACGGTGCTTCCGCCCTCCCTCGGGCGACGAGTCAGGGCTCGGCGACCGGTTCGCTGAGAACCCAGAACTCCTTGAAGTCGGGCGTCAGGTGCCAGGTGGTCACGGCTCCGCTGGGTAGCGATGCCATGGCGCCCGGCTCCAGCTCCAGTGTCGGGCCGCCCTCGATCTCGATACGGGCTCGTCCTTCGAGGACGAGGATAGCCTCGCGGCCGGGTAGCGTCCAGCGCACGGGGTCAGGCGTCAAGCCGGCGAGCGGTCGCCAAAGCCCGGCCTCGAACCCGGCATCGGCGCACACGAGGTGGACCTCGCCGGGCGGGTCGGAATCACGCTCCCAACTCTCCGTGAGAGTGCTCGACAAGTAGACTCCTGGTCCGGCTTCCATGCTGCTCCCCCTTGTCGTACGTGAACGCCTAGCGACCGCGCATGCGGTTCACCGCGAAAGCGATGAGCCAGATGATGAGCAGGGCGATCGCGATCCACAGGAACAACCGGACGAAGACGCCGATCCCGAAGATGATGATGACGACGATCAGGACCAGCAACCAGAACAACATGTGACCACCTCCTCGTAGGTTCTCACGCACGCGGGCGTGCCCTGCGAACATACCCGCAAGAGGCGAACGGCGGTTCCGTCTGCCACCGCTCCGGTACACTCCCGCCATGGACCTCCCCGCCGCCTATGAGCTCCGAGCGCCGAACCCGGGCGACCTCGAAGCCGTGGCTGCGGTGTTCGCCGCCGCCGCGCTCGTCGACGAGCCCGCGGCCGCCGCCGCTGGGCACGTCGTTCTCGACGCGGACTTCCTGGCCGATGAGTGGCAACGAGCGGGCTTTGCCCTGGCGACCGACGCCTGGGTGGTGACCGACGGAACGCGGGCGATCGTGGGCTACGCGCAGGCGATGCTCGAGGAGCCCAACGTCGAGGCGTGGGGGATCGTGCACCCCGCGCACCGGAGCCGGGGCGTCGGCTCGGCGCTCCTCGACAGGGTCGAGGAGCGGGCCTCCGCCCTGATGGCCGGACGCGCCTCCGCTCGTTTCCGCTTCGTCATCACCGCCGGCGACGCCGCCGCGGAGGCCTTGCTGCGGGCGCGCGGCCTGCGGTTCGTCCGGCACTTCCGGCACATGGAGATCCACCTTGCCGGACCGGTCGACCCGGGTCCGTCGCCGGCGGGCATCGAGATCGTCCCGATCGAGCCCTCTACCGATCTTCCGGTCGTCCACTCGGTCATCGACGAGGCGTTCGCCGACCATTGGGACCACCAGCCCGAGCCGTTCGACCAGTGGGTCGAGGAGCGCACGGGCACCCCAAGCTACGACCCCACGCTCTGGCTGCTGGCCACCGAAGGCGGCCGGCCTGCCGGGGCCCTCACCGGCAGCGTGCTGGGTGATCGGGGCTGGGTGGGCGATCTCGGGGTCCTTGCCGCGTACCGGGGCCGCGGGGTGGGTACGGCCCTCCTGCGGCGCTCGCTGGACACGTTCTGGCGTCGCGGGCTGCGGCAGGTGGTCCTGAGCGTCGACGCTGACAACCAGGCCACCGCCCTCTACGAGCGCGTAGGGCTGATGGTCGTCTCACGATGGGATATCTGGGAGCGCTGACCGCGCGGCTTGTCGTGCACGAACGCGGGGTCCGCGACGGTGAAGGCCTCCGGGCATACGGCACCGAGAGCAGGAGTGACGATGGATGAGTTGATGCGGCTCGCGGCGGATCGTGCGATCAGGTACCTGCGGGAGCTGGAGAGCAGGCACGTCGCGCCGCGACCTGAGGCGCTCGAACGGCTGACCGCCTTTGACCGGTCGCTACCCGAATCGGCCGGTGATCCACGCGAGACGATCGAGCTGCTCGACGATATCGGCTCCCCGGCCACCGTGACGTCGGCCGGACCCCGGTTCTTCGGTTTCGTCGTCGGGGGTTCGCTGCCGGTCACGGTGGCCTCGAACTGGCTGGCCGCGGCGTGGGACCAGAACGCCGGCGGAGCGCTGCTGTCACCGGTGGCCGCAAAGCTCGAGCAGGTCGCGGAACGATGGCTCGTCGACCTTCTGAAGCTCCCGCCGCAGGCGTCCGCTGCCTTCGTCAGCGGCGCGACCATGGCCAACCTGAGCGCGTTGGCGGCCGCACGGCACGCCGTCCTGCGGCGCGCCGGCTGGGACGTCGAGTCTGACGGGCTCTTCGGCGCGCCGCCGATCAGTGTCGTCCTCGGCGAAGAGGCACACCCGTCGGTGCGCAAGGCACTGGGACTCCTCGGCCTCGGCAGGACACGCGTGGTCGTCGTACCCGTCGACGGTCAGGGCCGCATGCAGGCACGGGGTCTATCCGCGGTCCGGCCGCCCGCGATCGTCTGCCTGCAGGCCGGCAACGTGAACACCGGTGCGTTCGATCCTTTCGCCGAGCTCGTGCCCTGGGCCCACGAAGCTCGCGCCTGGGTGCACATCGACGGCGCCTTCGGCCTCTGGGCCGCGGCCTCGCCGGCGCGGGCGCATCTCCTCGAGGGCGCCGCCGAGGCCGACTCGTGGGCGACCGACGCGCACAAGTGGCTGAACACTCCCTACGACAGCGGGCTCGCCTTCGTCAGAGAGCCCGAGGCGTTGAGGGCAGCGATGGCGGTCAGCGCCGCGTATCTGCCGTTCGATGCCGAGCGCGAGCCCGCGGAGTACACGCCCGAGCTCTCGCGACGCGCTCGCGGCGTCGAGGTCTGGGCCGCGCTGCGCACGCTCGGACGCAGTGGGGTGGCAGAGCTGATCGACCGCGACTGCAGGGCCGCCTCGCGTCTGGCAGACGGGCTTGCGAGCGCCGGCTTCACCATCTTGAACGATGTCGTGCTGAACCAGGTGCTCGTGTCGTTCGGCGACGACGCGCGAACACGGCGTGTCATCGCCGCCGTGCAGGAGGACGGCACGTGCTGGTGCGGCGGCACCGTCTGGCAGGGCCGGACGGCCATGCGCATCAGCGTCTCGTCATGGGCGACGACCGACGACGACGTCGACCGCAGCCTGGCGGCGATGCTGCGCGCCGCTCAAGCGGCAAGCCGGGTGTAGCAGGACCGGCCGGGAGCCCGTCCTCAGTGGCGCCGTCACCCGGCACGCGCAGACGAGGATCGACGCTGAGCCACTCGCCGGTCGCCTGACGCACCTCACCACTTGGCGGGCGGCCTGCGAGTCAGTAGTGTCGCCAGCGAGGGCGCAGGAGCCGAGAGGCCGAGAGAGCCAGGAGAAGGGAGACGGGCGAGGTGGGCGCGAACAGGTCGAGACTACTCATGATCCTCCTCATCATCCTCGGCGTCGCGTTCGTCGCGGTCGCCGTCTACTACTGGGTGACGCCCGCCGGCTCGCTGGCCAGCTTCGTCCCCGGGCATCTCGCCGGCTCCGCGCACAAGCACGTGAAGCACGGCCTGGCGGCCCTGATCGCCGGCATCGCGTGCTTCCTGGGGGCCTGGATGCTGTCGGGCAGGAAGTAGGAGCACGCGCCCTTGGAAGCAGGCGCCCTCATGGCAAAGGCCGGCGAGTCGCCTGTCGGGATGCAGAGGTGAACGCTGACCTCACGGCCTGAGATGGTGCGGATACTCCCGGCGACGGTCGAGCACTTCGCGGCGATCCTCGATCTGAACGAGGAGTTCGTCGATGTTCTGGCGCCCTTGTCCCGAGAACGCCTGGAGCTCCTCGACTCGCTGGCCTCGTACCACCGGGTGGCTGTCGAGCACTGCGACGTCATCGGGTTCGCGCTCGCCTTCGGCAGCGAGGCGCGCCACGACAGCGTCAACTTCGGCTGGTTCGCGGAGCGGTACCAGAGCTTCCTGTACGTCGACCGTGTGGTGGTCGCGGCGCCCCGCCAGGGTACCGGCGTAGGCGCCCTGCTCTACAAGGATCTGTTCGAGTTCGCGCGCAGCCGGGGCTACGAACGGGTCACCTGCGAGATCGACGCCGATCCGCCGAATCCGAGGTCCGAGCGGTTCCACCAGGGGTTCGGCTTCAGCGAAGTCGGCAGCCAGGAAGTCCAGTACTTCGCCGGGCGGCCGAAGCGGGTGTCGTTGCAGTCGGCCGCCCTGGCGCCGCCGATGCCCTCGTAGGATGCCGGCCTTGGCTGCTGCGGCCCGGCAACCGTGGGCCGTTCGTCAGACCGTCAGAAACGACGTGAGGTAGTTGCCGATCTCGCGATCCTTGGCGTTGATGTCGAGGGTGGTGAACAGGCGGCACAGGATCTCGTCGTCGCGGACCAGCAGCGCGCCCAGATGGGTATAACGGGCGAGTAGGCGTTCGACGATCTCGGCCTTCTCCGTGCGTGTCATCACGGCCTCCCTGCTGCCCGGTGCCTCGACCCCTCTGGTCGCTTCAGGACTCGGCATCGCCACGGGCGTTGGGCCGTGAGATAGGACGAATGCCTATGTCGCCAGATTGGCAACGCCATACGACCCCCGTCGCGGCAAGATCCGAGCCTGACGGCGCATCGGGTCACGGCCGAGCCAGGCGCGAATGCGTCGCCGCGCCAGGCGACGCGTGGCTCGCCGGGCACAACGTGCGACCGGTCGCCGAGGTGGCGGCCCTGGCCCTCTTCGGGAACCTGCCCGCACAGAGCATGCACAGCGTGCTCGACGGCTTCGAGCTGCGGCGCCTGCCGGCGTCGGCGTCCTGTGCCGCCTGGACTGCCCTCTGCCCCCCGAGCCGTCTCGCCGAAGAGTCTCCTTCTGCCGTGCAGTGCCCTTTCGGTCGTGCCCCTGGGCTATGCTCCGGGCCACTGCCTTGTGGCGTTCAGGAGACCGTCGCTGGATGCCGGCCGGACCGGCGCGCCAGCCGGCCCCGCGTGGCGCTCGCCCAGATGGTGGCCAGCAGGTACGTCAGGCTGGCCACCGCGATGATGGCGAAGCTCGGCGGCATGCGCGGCGCCAGGTAGCTTGCCGTGAGGCCGAGCCACATCGCCCCGAGCGAGAAGGTGACCGAGAGCCCGAGCGCGCGGTAGGGCCGCGCGGTCAGCTGCTGGGCGGCGCCGGCCGGGGCCGCGACCAGACCGAGCACGAGCAGGGCGCCGACCGCCTGGGTGGCCTCGGCCGTCGTCGCGGCCACCAGTACCAGAAACACGACGCCGAGCAGACGCACCGGCACGCCCGCCGCGGCGGCCACCGCCTCGTCGAGACTGGCGAACAGCAGCGGGCGGGCGATCACGACAACGCCGGCGGAGATCGCCGCGGCGACCAGTGCCGCGCTTGCGGCCTGCGTGGTCGACAGGCCGAAGATCGAGCCGAAGAGGTAGTTGACGCTGGCCACCCCGTTGGCCGTGCTGCGCTGCGTCGTGTAGAGCGTGAGGAACAGCACGCCCAACCCCAGCACCCAGGCAAACGTGCTGCCGATCACGACGTCGTCGGCGCTGGCGCGGCGCCCGAGGGCGGCCATTGCAAGGGCGACCAGGATGGTGCCGGCGAACAGACCCAGGCGCGGGTCGAGGCCAAAGGCCAGGGCGCCGAGCGCGGCCGTGAAAGCGACGTGGCTGAGAGCGTCACTCGTGAAGACCTGCGCCCGCAGCACGAGGAAGTACCCCACGAGGCCGCAGGCCAGGGCGATCAGCGTGCCGGCCAGAAAGGCGTTGCGCATGAAGGGAGAGTCGAGCAGCCATCCGAGCCCGGGAAGGGCGGCACCGATCTGGCTCATGCCGCCTGGTCCAGGCCGGTGAGATGCGCTGCGCGCCGTGCGTCACGATGCCGTGCCGCGGTCGAGAGGGTGGCCGCCACGTAGAGGCCGAAGGCCACGCTCGTCACCCAGAATCCCAGCGGGTAGGGCGTGTAGTAGGCGATCGCCAGCGCGACCCAGATCACGCCCAGGGCGATGCCCACCGACAGGATGAGGCTGACGGCCGGCCGGGCGGTCAGGCGCTGGGCCGTGGCTGCCGGCATGACGAGCAGGGCGAACACGAGCAGGGCGCCGGTGACCTGGGTGGTGGCTGCCGCCGTCAGGCCGAGCAGCACCAGAAAGACGCCGCCCAGCAGCCGCACCGGCACGCCGTGGACGGCCGCGACGGCGGGATCGATCGAGGCGAACAGCAGCGGCCGCCCGACGAGCGCGAGCACCGCAACGACACCGAGGGCGACGACGAGCAGGACGATCACCTGACCGTTGGTGATGCCCAGGAAGGTCCCGAACAGCAGACTGTTCACGCTCTCCAGGAAGCCGTGGTAGAGGGCAACGAACAGAAAGCCGCTGGCCAGGGCGAAGGCCTGCACGGTACCGATGACCGCCGACTCCTGGCTGAAGCCGCCCGCGGCTGCGCTGCCGCGTGGGGCGACGGCGATGACCAGCGCCGCGGCCAGGCAGAAACCGTAGTAGCCCAGGCCGGCGCTCACGCCGAGCAGGATGGCCGCGGCGGCGCCGGGAAAGGCGACCACCGACAGCGTATGCCCGGCGAACGTCTGGCGGCGCAGCACCATGAACCAGCCCACCAGGGCGGCCATCACGGCGACGATCGTGCCGGCCTCGTAGGCGTTGACCATGAACCGGTAGGAGAACAAGCCGCGCGCCTCGCCGAGCAGGCGGCCCGGCCAGCTCGCCGGACCGGCGGCGACCAGCAGCCACAGCATGCGTGCCGTCTCGTGCACGGCGCCTAGCCGGCGTGCCGGTCGCTGTGGCGGGCCGCCGGCTCGGGCACGCCGACCACGACGAGTTGTCCGTCGCTGGTGCGCAACACCTCGATGGGCGTGCGATAGAGGCGGGTGAGGGTCTCGCCCGTGACGACCTGCTCCGGCGGGCCGCTGACGGCTCCGCCCGGCGCCAGATAGACGACCTGATCGAGGTAGCTGAGGATGGGGTTCACGTCGTGAGCCGCCATCAGCACGCTGACCTTGTGCCGGGAGCAGATGTGGCTGATCAGCGCGGCGACCGCGGCCTGATTGGGCAGGTCGAGACCGTCAAGAGGCTCGTCGAGGATCAGCACCTGCGGGTCACGCACGAGCGCTTGGGCGATCAGCAAGCGCTGTTGTTCGCCGCCCGAGACCTGGCCGACCATGCGGTCCGCGTAGGCGGACGCGCCGACCAGCTCGAGAGCGTCGGCGACGCGGCGGGCCGCCTCGCGGCGCCGGCCCCCACCGAGACCCGGCAGCGGCAGCCCCCAGCGGTAGCCGTCGAGGCCGAGGCGCACGATGTCGCGTCCGCGCACGCGCAGCGAGGCGTCGAAGCTACGGCGTTGGGGCAGGTAGCCGATCTTGTCGCGGGCCTGGCCGGGAGGGCCGCCGAGCACGGTGACGCGGCCACCCGCAGGCGCCAGCAGCCCCAGCGCGATCTTGATCAGGGTGGTCTTGCCGACACCATTGGGCCCCAGCAGCGCCACGAACTGACCCGGTTCGATGGCGAGATCGACGCCGGACCAGATGAGCCGACCGTCGAGCCGCGCCGCGACCTGCTCGAACTCGATCATGGTGCTCGCCGGCAGCGTCTCTGTGTCTATTGACTGGACAGCCATCCCGATCACGCCACCCCTACTGGCCGGTGGCCTTGGCGAGGGCCGCCTGCAGCGACTGCAGCTGGCTGACCTGCCACGCCTGGAAGGTCGCCGACGCTGGGTCGAGGGTCTCGGTGATGGTGGTCACCGGGATGCCCGCGGCGCGTGCCGCCTGCACCTGGGCCTGCACGTCGGGGGTCGCGTTCTGCGAGTTGTAGACGTAGACCTTGATCAGATGAGCCGCGATCTGGTGGTCGATCGTCTGCTTGTCGGCGGCCGTGGGTTCGGTGCCCTCGCTGATGGCCCGCAGGAAGGTCGGCGGGGTGAGCAGCTTCAGCCCGAGCGCCGGGGCAAGTTCCGCGAAGATGCTCTCAGAGGCGCCCACCGGCGTGCCTGCGTACTTGGCCTTGATAGCCGCTATGAGCTGGTCGTAGCGGGCCAGGCCGTGGCTGAGATAGGCGGTGCGCTGGGAAGCGAAGTAGGCGGAGTCGGCCGGGTCGATGCGCTTGTAGTCGGC
>DATIYD010000104.1:0-4570 GCA_035517975.1 Thermoleophilia bacterium
CGCCGATCTCACGGGTGCGCTCGCGCACCGTGACGAGCATGACGTTGGCCACACCGATGCCGCCGACCACGAGGCTGATCGCGGCGATGGCGGCCATCAGTCGGGTGAGGGTCTTGGTCGACGAGGAGACGGCGGAGGCGATCGAGCTCGCGTTGACGATCTGAAAGTCGTCCTGCTCGGAGCTCGTCAGGTCGTGCTGGGTGCGCAGGGTGCTCTCGACGGCCGCCTGGAAGCTGTTCACGGCGCCGGGCTCGGCCTGCACGCGAATCTGCGAGATACTCGGGTTGAAGGCGACCAGGCGACCTTCCATCGAACCGAGCGGCACGAGCACGCTCGAGTCGACCGAGGCGAAGCCGACACCGCCTTGCGCGTTCAGCACGCCGATCACCTTGTACTGCACGCCGCCGATGTTGACGATCTGACCCACGGCCCGCAGGGGCGTAAGGTCGAGGTCGCTGGCCACCGTGTTGCCGAGCACCGCCACGGGCAGGCCGTGGCTCGTGTCGAAGGCGCTGAAGAAGGTGCCGGCCTCGACGGTGAGGTGGTCGATACCGACGATTTGGGGCGAGGTGCCCGAGATCGTCTCGGTGGCGCTGGTCGAGCCGAGCGCCACGGTGGCATTGGTGTTGACCGAGGTGACGGTCGCCTTCACGCCGGGCGTCGCGTCGATGGCGGCTACGTCGCTCGCGCTCAAGGGGACGGCGCTCGACGAGAACGGGCTGCCCTGCACCGTGATCGTGTCGGTGCCGAAGGCGTTGAAGCGGTTCTCGACGGCGCGTGTCGAGCCGCTGCCGATCGAGGTGAGAGCGACTACCGCCGCCACGCCGATGACGATCCCCAGGATGGTCAGCACCGCCCGCAGCGGGTTGGCGCGCAGGCTCGCGAGAGCCATGCGCAGCGACTCGAGGGCAACGATCATTGACCGCCGCCGACCGGCGAGACCTTGAAGGAGCCGTCCGACGACGAACGACGGAAGCTGCCGCCGCCAAGGCCACCGAGGAAACCGCCGGTAGTAGTGCTCGACGAGCTGTTTGCCGAATTGGTGTAGGTGCCGGTGACTACGACCTCACCAGCGGTCAGGCCGCTCGTTATCTGGGTCAGCGACGAGGTCGCCATGCCGGTGGTGACCTCGCGGTAGGTCGGCGCGCCGTTCAGCATCACGCGCACGAACGAGGCCGACGAGGTACCGCTGACGGCGCTGGTCGGCACCAGCAGCACGTTGCTGCGACTGGCGATGGTGACCGTGAGGGAGCCGGTCATGCCCGACCTGGCGAGTGACGGCAGGCTCTTCGGCGCCACGTCGACGGTGTATTCGGCCGTGCTCGACGAACTGCCGCTCCCGCCGGACGAGGCCGGCTGGCTCGAGATAGACGTGATGGTTCCCGTGAACGGGTCGCTGGTCTCACCGTCGATCGTGAGTGCGGCCTTCTGGCCGACCTTGAGCGACGAGATGTCGGCCTGGGTCACGAGAGCCTCGGCGACCAGCTTGCGGGGAAAGTCGACGGTGGCCAGGGCGGTGCTGCTGCTCACGCTGCCTCCCAGGCCGACGTTCCACGACTCGATGGCGGCACCCCTGGGCACCCAGACGAAGTCGGAGGTCGTGATCTCCCCGGTCTGGCTCAGGCCCTGGGCGGACTGCCAGGCCTCGAGCGCCGTCTGGGTGGTCGTGCCGAAGTCGCCGTTGACCGTGCCCGTGAAGTACCCGCGTGCCTTGAGGGCGCGCTGCAGGGCAGCGACGTTGGACCTCTGGGCGCCCGAGGACAGGCTGGTCGAGAGCGTCGAGTACAGCGGCGTCGGGCTGACGAAGGCGTAGATCGGCTTGCCCGAGACCGAGAGCAGGCGCTGCAGCGTTGAGGGGGTCGCTCCGGCGGCGACGGCGATGTTGGTGACCACGCCGCTCGTGCCCGACGAGCCGCTCGTGTCGGACGAGCTCGCGTTCGACGAGTTGCTCGCCGTCAGGCTGGTGCTGCTCCTGCCGGAGTACGAGCTGCTGCTGCTCGCGCTGCGCGACGAGGTCGATGACGAAGACGGCCTGCTGCTCTTCGTCGGGCTCGGTTTGGGCGCAGCGGTGACCGTGAAGGAGCCGGCGCTCATGCCCGTGCCCCCGGCGGTCGTGACGGCGACCGGGCCGCTGCTCGCGCCGGTCGGCACTTTGGCCGTGACCTGGGTGTCGCTGTTCACGACGAAGCTCGCCTTACGGCCGTTGAACGTGACCGCCTGCGCACCGGTGAAGCCGCTGCCGATCAGGGTCACGCTGCTGTGCACCGGGCCTGAGGTCGGGATCAGGGCCGTGACGGCGGGTGCCGATGTGGGTGTCGGCGTCGGTGTCGGTGACGCTGCGTCGCCCGCGATGACAGCTCGGTCGAAGGTGACCGGATCGGCGATCACCGCACTCACGGTCGTGATCGCGGCGCCCGTGCTCGATGCGCTCGTGGTCGAGGCCGAGCCGTCGCCGTTGGAGTCGCTCGACGAGCTGCCGGTGCCGTTGAGCGAGATCGTCATGGCCGCGTCGGCGTTGCTCAGCGTGAAGTCGGCCTGCACCGTATCCGAGATGGTGCCGGTGGCGGCCGTCGAGGTGAGGTAGTGGACGCTCGCCGGCTTGTCGCGGAAGACCAGCAGATAGGTCGCCGTCGCGGCGGCCGCAGCCACGACCACGATGATGACGATAATGAGCCACCAGCGGCGCGTGCGCTTCTTCATGGATGCTCGACTCCTTCGTGTCGTCGCTGGCCGGCCGACCTTCGCCCGTCGCTCATACGCCGTTCGTGGTGCCGCTGGACTGCTTGACCCCGCCCTGGCCGCCGTTCTGGAAGTAGCCGCCGCCCTGGCCGTTGAACGGGCCGCTTCGCGAACCGGGGAAGCGGCCCGTGAAGGTGCGCGTGTAGACGACGCTCTGGCCGACGCTCAAACCCGAGGTGATCTCGGCCTCGCCTTGAGCGGTCTGGCCGACCACCACGCTCTGGGTCGCGGTCTTGCCATTCTGCAGGAGCTGGACGGTGGCGCTGCTCCCGCTGCCCTTGATGGCGGCGGTCGGGATGATGAGGACGTTGCTAGCCAGCACCTTGACCTGGATCAGGGCGATGCCCATGTAGGCGGTCGTGACACCGGCGGGCAGCTTGGCGATGGTGACGGTCGCCGTGACGGCGCCGTTGCTGCCGGCACTCACGGCGGTCACCGTGCCCTGCGCGGTCTTGCCGCGAAACGCGCGCTGGCCGCCTTGGCCGCTCTGGCCGAAGAAGCCCTGGCCGCCGCCATAGCCCCCGTTGCCGTAGCCCTGGCCGCCGGAATAGCCCTGTCCGGCGCCGGCCGAGGGGGCCGCGCTTGGACGCGGAGACCCGGAACCGAAGAACCGGCCGGCGCCGGCCGGCAGCTTGATGAAGGTGAGGCTGACGGACTGACCGGCGGCGACCTGCGCCGCGCCCTGTCCCGCCACCTGGACGGCGACCTTGACGTTGGCCTTGCTCGTGGTCGACTTGAGCTGCACCCTGCCGCTGGCGGTCTGCACGAGATCGCCGCGACGCACCGTGGCGAGCACCTGGACCGAGCGGCCACCCGACGTCGTGGTCGCCGTGCTCGCCGAAGTGCCACAGCCGGCGACGAGCGCCGCGACCGCAGCCGTCAGGACGAGGAGCACGCCGAGGGCGGCGCCGGACCGCCGGTACGACCGGCGTGGACTGAGAAGCCTCATGAGGATCCCTCCGTAGGGTGGTCATCGTGCAGACGGCCCTCGCTCAACACCAGGCGCCGGTCGGCGTGGTCGGCCACGTCTTCTTCGTGGGTGATCATGACGATCGTGCGGCCCTGGTCGTGCAGGGCGTCGAGGAGCTCGAGCACCTCGCCCGTGGCGGCGAGGTCGAGGTTGCCGGTGGGTTCGTCGACGAGCAGCATCTCGGGGTCGCCGACCAGCGCCCGGGCGATCGCCACGCGTTGCATCTGGCCGCCCGAGAGTTGGCCGGGGTCGTGGTCGGCGCGGTCTTCGAGACCGACCGCGGCGAGCGCCGCACGGGCACGCCGCAGACGCTCGGAGCGGCGCACGCCACGATAGATGAGGGGCGTCGCCACGTTCTCGAGCGCGCTCGTGCGCGGCAGCAGGTTGTGGAGCTGAAAGACGAAGCCGAGCAGCACGTTGCGCAGGCCGGCACGGGCGTTGTCGTCGAGATCGCTCACGTCGTGGCCGGCCAGCACGTACCGGCCGGAGTCGGCGCTGTCGAGCAGGCCGAGCACGTGGAGCAGCGTCGACTTGCCCGAGCCGGAGCGCCCTGTGCAGGCCACCCACTCGCCGCGCCGCACGCTCAGGTCGAGGTCGTGAAGCACGGGCACGGCGATGTCGCCGCGCCGGTACGTGCGCTCGATCCCGGTCGCGGCCAGAATGACGTCGTCGCTCGTGTCAGTCAGGACGGTCGTAGCCTCGCCCACTCGGCTCCTTTCGCGGTCGCCACGCTGGCGTTCCGCGACAGCCTAGGGCGGCGTTCTGAGCAACGACTGGGACTGGGCTGTGAGCGGGCTGAGAATCGTCGGCTCGTGGTGGCGATCGCCGGCGGCATGCGTGTTGACCAACCTGACTACACCG
>DATIYD010000105.1:0-3065 GCA_035517975.1 Thermoleophilia bacterium
GCGAGCGTGCGCGGTTGGCGCAGCGTCGCCGCCGCGCCGGTCCTCGCGTGGCCGGGCGCCGCGTTGCGCTGGACGACCGACCCACGCGAGGCGCAGCTCGGCCTCTGTGAGGGTGACTGGGCGGTCGCCGAGACCGGCGCGGTCGTCGTCTGCAGCACCGCCGAGGTGCGGCGCGGCTATTCGCTCGTGCCGCCGGTGGCCGCCTTCTTCGTGCCGGCTTCGCGGATCGTGAGCGGTCTCGGTGACGTCCTGCGCGCCCTGCCGGGCGAAGGACCGGCGTTGCCGAGCGCGGTGTCCTTCGTCAGCGGTCCGAGCGGCACGTCGGACATCGCCGGGACCCACGTCGTCGGCGTGCACGGGCCCGGCGAGGTGTTCGTCTGGGTGCTTGCCGGGGAGTAGGCTGGAAACGTGAACAGCCGTCAACGACCCGGCCGGAGGCCCATCAACATGCGAATCGCCTACAGACTGTGGCTCGAATCCGACGGCCGGGCATTCGGCGAGGGGCCGGCCACCCTCCTCGATCTCGTGCGGACAGAGGGCTCGCTGAGCAAGGCCGCAAGCCGCCTCGGCATGTCCTACAACAAGGCCTGGCACACGCTCCATGCCGCCGAGCAGCGGCTCGGCTTCGCGCTGCTCGAACGGCGTATCGGCGGAGAGCACGGCGGCGGCTCCCAGCTGAGCGCCTCGGGCGAAGAGCTGCTCCGGCGCTTCGTGGCCCTGCGAGCCGACGTCGAGCGAGACCTGGAACGCCTCTACGACAAGCACTTCTCCGACTGGCCGGCAGCGCCGGCCCGCCCGGCCGGCGACGAGGGCGGTAACCTTCCGGGATGAGTGCCGAGCGCGATCCCTCGCGGCACCGGGCCCACGGTGGTTCCCGGTCGCACAACCTGCCCCGGCGCACCGTCCCTCCGGGTCCGCCCGACGAACCGGCCTTCGCGCGCATCGTGCGACCGGCCCATCGCGTCTGGCTCCACGAAGGTGGCGTGCAGGTCTTCGGTCCGGGCTCCCTGGAACTGCTCAGCCGTGTCGCCCGCGTCGGTTCGCTGAACCAGGCGGCCAAGGACATGGGCATGTCGTACAGCAAGGCCTGGAGGCTCACCCGGGCGATCGAAGAGCGCCTGGGCGTGCCGCTGTTCGAGCGACGCACCGGTGGTCTCGAGGGCGGTGGTTCACGTCTGACCGAAGAGGGCCGGATGCTGCTGCGCCACTTCGCCGAGTTCAAGCGCGAGGCCGACGAAGCCCTGCAGGAGCTGTTCGACAAGCACTTCGGCGGCACGCCGACCGAGCCCGACGCGCCGCCCGAGCCGGGCGCGCCGCCTGAGCCCGGCGTGCCGCCGGAGCCCGGCGTGCCCTGAGGAGAGCCGCCGGTGCGCCGGCGGGCGCCGTTGGCCGCGCAGGCGGGGAACGGCTACAATCTCAAGCAGACTGCGAAGCAGGCCGGCATGCCCGCCCCGGCGCGGCGCGTCGTCACCTCGACGGCCGCCAGACGGAGAGACCTGCAGGCGCGTGGAAGCTGTTCCCGGTGACGCGGAGGGATGACACATGGTCGAGCTTGAGATCGACGGGCAGGCAGTCGAGGTGCCGCCCGGCACATCGATCCTCGACGCGGCGGCGAGCATCGGCATCGATATCCCGGCGCTCTGCTACGACAAGACCCTCTCTATCTTCGGCGCCTGCCGGCTGTGCAGCGTCGAGATCGAGGGCCGGCCCAACCTGGTGGCCGCCTGCGCCACGCCGGTGACCGACGGCCTCGTCGTGTTCACCGAATCCGAGGCCGTCGTCGACGCCCGGCGCACCGTGCTCGATCTGCTGCTCTCCGACCACCCTCAGGACTGCCTCATCTGCGAGAAGGCCGGCGACTGCCTGCTGCAGGAGTACTGCTACCGCTACGGCGTCGAGCACACGAGCTTCGTGAAGGGCGCCACCAAGAGCCTCGAGCTCGACGACGAGAACGACCTCATCGTGCGCGACCAGAACAAGTGCATCCTCTGCGGCAAGTGCACGCGCGTCTGCGCCGAGGTCCAGGTCACGAACGCCATCGACTTCGCCGGCCGCGGCTTCGACTCGACGGTGACCACGTCGTTCGACCACCCCCTGAACAGGGACTTCTGCCGCTTCTGCGGCCAGTGCGTCGACATGTGCCCCACGGGCGCTCTCGTCAACAAGCAGCTCAAGGGCACCCGCAGCTGGGACCGCCAGAAGGTGCGCACCACCTGCCCGTTCTGCGGCGTGGGCTGCAATTTCGACCTGAACGTCCACGACGGCAAGGTCGTCGGCGTCACGGCCAACTACGACGCCCCGGTCAACGCGGGCTCGCTGTGCGTCAAGGGCCGCTTCCACACCGACCTGATCGACAGCCCCGACCGCATCACCACGCCGCTCATCAAGCGCGACGGCGTGTTCGAGGAGGCAAGCTGGGACGAGGCGCTCGACCTGGTCGCCACGAAGTTCCTCGAGATCAAGGACCGCGAGGGGCCCGACGCCCTCGCCGTGCTCAGCTCCGCACGCTGCACCAACGAAGAGAACTACCTGCTGCAGCGGCTCACCCGGGCGGGCCTGAACACGAACAGCATCGATCACTGCGCACGTACCTGACACGCTCCGACGGTGGCCGGTCTGGCCGCCACGTTGGGTTCGGGCGCGATGACCAACTCGATCGGCGAGATCGAGTTCGACGACGTGCTGTTCATCATCGGCTCCAACGCCCCCGAGGCGCACCCGATCATCGGCAACAAGATGAAGCGCGCCGTGACCGTGAACGGCGCCAAGCTCATCGTCGCCGACCCGCGCCGCACCGAGCTTGCCGACTACGCGCACCTCTGGCTGCGTCTCAAGCCGGGCACCGACAATGCCCTGGTCAACGGCCTGCTCTACCTGATCATCAGCAACGGCTGGCACGACAAGGCCTACATCGACGAGCGCTGCGAGGGCTTCGACGAGCTCTGGCAGGTCGTGCAGGCCTACCCGCCGGAGCGCGTGAGCGAGATCACCGGCGTGCCGGTCGAGCAGCTGCGCGAGGCGGCCGAGCTCTACGCCACCACCAGGAAGGCCGGCATCTTCTACAC
>DATIYD010000106.1:0-3141 GCA_035517975.1 Thermoleophilia bacterium
CCGAGCGGCCTCAACGCCGCATGGCGAAGCGGCGTCTCGAGCGTAATGCTGAGGGGCGCGATCATGGAGTTCGAGTCCGACCACAAGCTGGCGGCCGACGGCGTCGCCGGGCGCGCGGTCTGGACGGCGGTCCTCAGAGCCGCCTCGAAGCACGCCATGACACGGCGTCCCTATCGCTACGTCGAGGTCTCGAGGGCGAGCCAGAGGCTGAGCGTCTGGTCGAACGGACGCATCATCTACACGACCGCCTGCAACACCGGCATCGCCAGCAGGCCCACGGCGGCGGGCACGTTTCCCGTCTACGCGCGGTATCTCTCCACCACGATGAGCGGCACTAACCCCGACGGCAGCCACTACAGCGACCCCGGCGTGCCCTGGGTGGCCTACTTCAACGGCGGCGACGCCATCCACGGCTTCCATCGGCCCGGCTACGGCTGGCCGCAGAGTCTGGGCTGCGTCGAGCTTTCCTACAGCGCGGCCCCGGTCGTCTACAGGTACGATCCGCTCGGCACACTGGTGGCCGTGTCCTAGGACCCCGCCGGCGACAGCTCATCAGACGCGACGACGCCCCGCCTGGCGCTAAAGAGGAGCGCGAGGCCAGCGCCGCTTCCTCTGACGATCGGGCCGGCCGGCCGGGATCTAGGAGACGGCCACCAGCGTGCCGATGGGGTCGTACCTGTAGACCACGGCGGCCGCGCTATAGGGCAGCTCGACACAGCCGAGGCTCTGGGGCCAGCCGTAGCCGGGCCGCAGGAAACCGTGGATGGCGTCGCCGCCGTTGAAGTAGGCGACCCAGGGCACGCCGGGGTCGCTGTAGTGGCTGCCGTCGGGGTTGGTGCCGCTCATGGTGGTGGACAGGTAACGCGCGTAGACCGGGAACGTGCCCGGCGCCGTGGGCCGGCTGGCGATGCCGGTGTTGCAGGCAGTCGTGTAGACGATGCGCCCGTTCGACCAGACGCGCAGCGTCTGCGTCGCCCTCGAGACCTCGACGTAGCGGTAGGCACGCTTCGTCATGGCGTGCCTCGAGGCCGCCCGGAGCACGGCTGTCCAGACCGCGCGCCCGGCAACGCCGTCGGCGGCCAGCTTGTGGTCGGACTCGAACTCCATGATCGCGCCCCTGAGCACGACGGTGGAGACGCCGCTGCGCCACACGGCGCTCAGGCCGCTCGGGATGTGGTGGTACCGCCAACGAAACCGGCCGGATCGGGGCTTCAGGGGGATCAGGTCGATCTGACGCGCCTCGCGGCCGAGGGCCGACACGTACTTGCCGCCGACCGGCACCGTGAACCGCAGCGGCAGGTAGTTGAGCTCGGCGAGAAGCTGCCGCAGGCGCGGCAGCGACGACGAGCCGCCGACGGTGAACGACACGGTGAAGCCCTTCGCCAGGCGCGCACCGTCGACGGCCAGCACGCCGCGACTGCCACCGGGCACCGTGACCGAGACCTTGGTGTAGATGGGCAGATGGCCGCGGGCGACGAAGAGGAGCGTCGTGCTATCGACGATCTTCCAGGTTCCCGGTACCTGCGGCCTGAGCCTGGGCAGGGGAGTATCTGATGCGATGGCAGCCGAGAAGCGGATCTTGATGCGCGCGGCGAACGATACGTTCCTGGCGTTGGCGCGCGGCGACATCGGCCGGACGAAGGTCAGAGGCGGTGGCGGCGTGGGGGTCGCGCTCGGGCTCGGGCTGGGACTGGAGCTGCCGGACGGACTAGTCGAGGGCGACGGGCTCGCACCCAGGGTGACGGCCGCCGCCGCGGCCGCCGGCACTGCCGTCGCCGGCGCGACGGCAAGGTAGACGGCGGCGAGCAGGGCGACGGCCGCGAGCGCCGCGGCGCCGAGCGCCGCTTTTCTCACGAGCTTCCTCACAGGGTTTCCCTCCGGTGGTTCGGACCCTGCAGCGGGTCGCCTCGACGCGAACCGGGGCACCTGCCACGGCCGACCGTCTCCTGTCCTACGTAGTGTAAAGGTAGGAGGACCCGACGGGAAGCCGGGAACCGCTGTCCTACAGGGAGTCCATCACGATGGCGCCGCTGCGGCAGCCGGTGGAACACAGCCCGCAACCGCGGCACAGCGCCGGGTCGATGGCCGGCACGGCGAGCTCGCCCCTGGTCGGGCCGGCGGTGCGGATGATGGCGTCGAACGGGCAGCGCGCCGCGCAGCGGTTGCAGCCGTCGCACGAGAGCGGCTCGATGCGCGCCACGTAGCGCGAGAGCGGCCAGAGCTTGTTCGCTCCGAGACGGTCACCGGCAAGGTGCGGGAAGCAGCAGTCCGGACAGCAGGTGCAGATGCCGCGCATGGAGCTGCCGGGCAGGCCGCCGGTGTGCATGAGGCCCTGGCGGTTCGATTCGCGGGCGTTCTCGATCGCGCGCTGCGGCGAGATCTCCCAGCCCAGATCGTGGTAGTGCCCGTGGGGTCCCTCGAAGCGCAGGCAGTTGAGGGTCGGCTTGCGGCAGCGGCCCATGATGGCCCGGCAGTCGCAGGGGTAGAGGTAGACGTGCTCCTGGGAGCGCAGGATCTCCTCGACCTCGTCGAGCAGCAGGTAGGTCATGTTCTCGATGGGTTCGACCGGCAGACCGGCCTTGGCGGCTTCGACGTAGGGCCGCGCCCGCTCGACGTAGAACGACAGCTCCCACTCGCGCAGCCGGTCGCGGATCGCTTCGGGCAGATCGAGCCAGCCCTCGAAGAAGATCCACACGACGAAGCGGTCGTGGAACGAGGCGGCCGAGAAGCGGCCGCGCGAGGCGCGGTCGACCACGGCGCGGCGGTTGGCCCGCTCGAGAAAGGCGTGCATGTCGCGGCGCGAACCGGCCGGGGCGACCAGACGCCGCAGCGCGGCCGGGCCCAGCGGCCCGCCGGCGAGGGCGGCCACGAGCCTCGTCTCGGCCGGCTCGTAGAACCGGTCGAGATACGGCAGCGCGAAATCGGGGGCGCCGACCGCCCGGGCGACGAGCGGCAAGGGTGCGGTCGTGCCTTCGTAGACGATCGACTCCCCGGGCGCCGGCGTCGGCAGCAGAGTGGTGTCGCCTGGTTTCATCGCCATGGGAGCATCTGCCCTTCATCATAGCGCGTTGGTGCAAGGGCTCCAGCGGTGGTCCGGCCGCAGAGGGCCCGCCGAGGCGGCGTTCAGGGCGAGGGGTGGGC
>DATIYD010000107.1:0-4922 GCA_035517975.1 Thermoleophilia bacterium
AGGCCGACACGATGATCGACGGGATCACCATGAGCAGCAGGGCCACGACAGGCACGCCGCCCGAGGTCACCTTGGCCACGCCTTCGGGCAGGATGCGGTCGAAGGCCGAGGCGAAGATCATGCGGGTAGAGGAGAGGAACACCGTGCCCCACCAGCCGAACACGAGCAGGCTGATGGCGGCGATCAGGATGACCTGAAGGGCCGAGTTGTTGACGATCCAGGCGGTCATGGCCGTCGGCGAGAGGTAGTCGCCATGGAACGGCGTGTCCTTGATGTAGGCGTAGAGCACACCCATGTAGCCGTTGGCGCCCGCCTCGAAGAACTTGAAGCCCATCGTCTTCGTGACCAGGAACAGGAAGATGATGACGATGAGGGCCGCCGAAAGCAGGCCGCCGCCCATCTGGTAGATGTTCTTGCGGAAGTCCTTGGCGCCACGCACCTCGCCGTAGAGGGTCGCGCCCCAGTTGGGCCACAGAAGCCAGAAAGCCATGACGGGGATCAGGAAGAACGTGTCCTTCACCGAACCGCTGAACATCGAACTCGGCATGCCGGCCCCGCCGTTGGCGATGGTCGCCGCGTAGGCGTTGTGCACACCGTAGAGATGGAGGCTCTCGCGATTAAAGGCGCTGATGAAGCCGGCCTTCGAGGTGAACAGCAGGAGAAGACCGGCCACGGTGATGCCGGCCAGGCCGATCCAGAGAGCCCACTTCTGGAAGGTGGCGTACGCCTTCATGCCGACGGCGACGAGGTAGGTCGCGAGGGCGATCGTGGCCAGCGAGGCGACGAAGATGCCGTTCTTGGTGGCCAGCCAATCGGCGGCGCCGGGGGCGCCGACGATGTGCAGGATCGGCTTGATGAACGAGTTCACGCACAGGGCCGCGTAGATCGGGATCCAGAGCCAGAGGATGAACCACCAGCCGGTGGCTCCGAATACCAAGCCGACTGAGCTATGGAACACGCGTGATTGCCACACGTAGTCGCCGCCGGCGCGCGGCATGGCCGAGATCAGGCCGGCGTAGACCACCACTTCGAGCAGCACGAGGGCGGTGGTGATGACGACGGCCCAGAACACGCTGCCGCCCGGGATGAAGACCGCGTAGAGGAAGCCCCAGATCCCAAGGAAGATGTTGGTCGAGAAGAACGAGTAGCGGAAGCCGTCGGTGGTCGACCAGCCCTTCACCAGTCCGCTCGCCTTGCGGACGAAGAGCGTCTGCTCCACCCGCGGTGCTTCGGTGTTTGTCGCCATCTAGTGAACCTCCTGTGACAGACCCTTCAAGGACGGCGCGACGTGCCGTCTTCCCCTCAAGACGACCCTGGGCATCATCCCATGGTCAGTCTGTAGCGTTTGACCTTGCTCTTGCCGTCGAGCTCGACGACACAGCCCGAGAGCGTGCCCTCGACGTAGGAGCTGCCCGGGTTGATCGCCAGCGTGCGACCGATGCGGACCGCCGCGCGGCTCTCGTGGATGTGGCCGTGGAGCGACAGCAGCGGCTGGAACTGATCGATGATCTCGCGCACGGCCGTGGAGCCGACATGAGCCGTGTCCTGGCCCTGGACGGTGAGGGTGTCCCAGTCGATCTTGGGCGCGACGTCGAGCTGGGTGTCGTAGGGCGGCGCGTGGAGGCCGAGCACGATGCGCTCGGCTGGCGCGGTCGCCTGCTTGATGATGCTCTCGATGCGCTGCTTCAGCAGCGGCTCGTCTTCTTCGCGCGGCGTGTCCCACGGCGTGAGGTTGGTCCAGCCGCTGGAGACGAGCTGATAGCCGCCCTCGAGGTCGATGACGTTGCCTTCACCCACCGTGATCTCGCTGGAGGTGGCGAGGACCTCGTCGATGTCGCTGTGGTCGTCGTTGCCCGGGCAGACGATGCACTGGATGCCGCTGCCGGCGAGGCGCTCGTCGGCCCAGGCGACCCAGCGCTCGACCGTGCGGCGGCGCTCCTGGGCGAACACCTCGTCGAGCTTATCGGGCTGCGACGTGTACTCTTGCACCTGCTCGTGGCTCAGACGGACCGGGTAGTAACCGTGGTCGCGGATCAGGCGCTCGGCCTTGGCCAGCTCGTCCTCGCCCTGCAGGTCGTGCTGCAGGTCCTGCATGTGGTACTGCCAGCGATCGGGGCCGTTCTCGACGACCGGCACGATCGCCTTGCCGGTCATGTCGCCGCCCAAGATGAGGAGGTTGGCCTCGTAGTGCTGGGCCGAGTTGATGAACTTGCGCCAGCAGACCTCGGACCCGTGTACATCGGTGGCGAAGAAGAGCCGTACCTTCACCGAGCACCTCCTTCGACCGTCGTGGACTCCGCGTTCATCTGTCCACCCGCTCCTTTCGTGCACAACGTCGGGAAAGGACAGCGACCCCGCAGCCGCGCCCCGCTGCTAGCTTAATCCCAGACGATTTGGTTGCCCAGCGTGGGTGTCGCCGCCCGATGCGTGCTGCCGGTCGTACGCGGACAGCTTCGTGGACCACGACACCCCCCATGCCCTGCTCGTTCGCTCGAATCGAACAGAATCGCAACCTACTCATAGGCTCAAGCCCGTCGCCGTCAAGTGCGACTGTGTTGGAGAACGTACGTTATCGGGTGCTTTCCTGCAAGCCCCACCCTACCGGCGGGCGCGCCTGAGCAGCCCCCAGGCCTCGTCCAGATCGTGGCCGAGCACGAGGCGGCCGCCGCAGGCGGCCGCGATCTCGGCCTCGTCGACGTCGTCGAGCGTGCGGCCCAGATCCGCCGGCGCCACCGTGCGCGGCGCGAGCAGCCATTCCCCCGCCGCCAGCGGCCGCTCGCGCAGGGCGCTCACGACCTCGCGTCCGCCCAGAAGCCCGGTCACCGTCACGTGCGGACCGAACAGGCGGTTGGCCACGATGAAGGGGCGGACGGCGGCGCCGGTGCGGGCGGCGAGCCTGCGGCTCGCCGCCGCGAGCACCGGCGCCGCCGCCACGCCGCCCAGCAGCGCCACGCGCGGAGCCGGCGAGATGGGTGCGACCGCTTCGACGTCGCCCAGCAGGGCAGCGCAGATGCCGACGCCGTTCTCGTACTGAAACGGCGCGTCGCCGGCCGGTGGCCACGCTCCGGCCCGCAGGTAGAGCTCGTCGGCGGCGTGCACGAACCGGCGGCCGAGGCGCGCCGCGGCGGCCGCCTGCAGCTCGCCGACCAGGGCGACCGCCGCCGCCGCGTCGGCCGCCGTCAGCGGCCGCAGGCCGCCGGTGGCGCCGGCCAATGAGACCGGTACCACGCCGACATCGACCACGCCCCCGCTCGCCGGCGGCCCGGCGAACGGCTCCATCTCTCGCGGCTCAGCTCCCCCCGACTCCGTCCCCCGCGCCTCCGCCTCGCCCGCTTCCGCCTCGCCCGCTTCCGCCTCGCCGGACGCCCGCGGACCGGCCGGCGCGGCCAGATCGGCAAGCCGCTCCACCGTCTCGCGCAGCACCGCACCGTCGTTCAGGCCCGGACACAGCACGACCTGCACGTGGAGCTCCACGCCCCCGGCGGCGAGCCGCGCAAGACGCTCCCGCGCGCGGGCGGCGCCGGGCCCCATGAGGCGCGCGCGGACGTCGTCGTCCCAGGCGTGCAGCGAGACGTAGAGCGGCGACAGCCGCAGGGCGACGATACGGGCGAGGTCGTGCTCGTCGAGGTTGGTCAGCGTGATGAACGTGCCCTGCAGAAAGGAGAGGCGGTAGTCGTCGTCGCGCACCGAGAGCGACGGTCGCAGGCCGGGCGGGAGCTGGGCGACAAAGCAGAACGGGCAGTCGTTGGCGCAGCGCCGTACCGGCACGCCCAGGCCGTCGCGCAACGCGACACCGTGGCCTTCACCGCGGCGCAGCGTGACCTGCAGCGTGAGCGGGCGACCGTCACGCTCGAGGCCGAGGCTGAAGCGGCCGTCGGCGGCCGCCAGCGAGAGGTCGAGCACGTCTTCGGGCGCCCGGCCGTCGATCGTCACGATCAGGTCGCCGGCGCGCACGCCGGCGCGCCGCGCGGCGCCGGCGGCCTCGTCGACGGCGAGGCCCCCCGCCGTCATCGCCGCGCCGGTCGCGTGGCCCGCGGCAGCGGGCGGCGTGGCGCACTGCCACGCGGATCGGTCACGGCCGGGCCAGCTCGCGGATGCGCTCGACGGCGGCCTGGATCTCGTCTTCGGGCGTCGAGGCTCCGGCGGTCACGCCGACGCGCCGGGCGCCGACGAGCCACGCGGCCTCGAGCTCGGCCGCCGTCTCGATGTGCCAGGTGCGCGGCTGGATGACGCGGCAGAGGCTGGCGAGGCGCGTCGTGTTGGCGCTGTTGCGGCCGCCGACCACGATCACCACGTCGACCGCGCCGGCCAGCTTCTGGGCGGCGGTCTGGCGCCGGCCGGTGGCGTCGCAGATGGTGTTGAAGACGAGCGTCTCGCGCGCGGCCGGCGCGAGACGGCCGACGAGGCGCGCCAGATTGTCGCGCGTCTGGGTGGTCTGCACGACCACGCCGACGCGCTTGTTGCGCACGTCGCGCAGGCGCAGCTCGTCGGCGTCCTCGACGACGATCGCCTTGGGACCGGCCCAGGCGGTGAGACCGACGACCTCGGGATGGTCGCGCTCCCCGAGGATGACCGGCACGTACCCCCTCTCGCGCAGGACCTCGGCCTTCTGATGGGCGACGTTCACGAAGGGACAGGTCGCGTCGATGACCGCGAGGCCGCGCGCCCGGGCGGCGGCGATGACCTCGGGATCGACGCCGTGGGTGCGCACGATGACCGTGCCGCTCTCGACCTCGCTCAGGTCGTCGACGGCGGCCACGCCGCGACGCGCGAGCCGGCGCACGACCGAGGGGTTGTGGATGAGCGGTCCCAGCGTGTAGATCGGCGGCGCGAGCTCGACGCCGGCCTCTTCGGCGATGCGCAGGGCGCGCTCGACGCCGTAGCAGTAGCCGGCGTAGCGGGCGACGACGATCGCGGCGCCG
>DATIYD010000108.1:0-6620 GCA_035517975.1 Thermoleophilia bacterium
CCCCCCCCCCCCCCCCCCCCCGCCGCCGTGGCCGCCGTGCCCATCACCAGCGGCGAAGGCCTGATCCCCGGCTTCGTGGAGTGCGTCGCGGCCATCTGCGCGCGCCTCGGCTGCCGGGCGCGCGTCACGGCGGCGACCGACGTCGCCGGCTTCGCCGAGGCGCTCACCGGCGGCGACGACCTCGTCTTCGCCGCCGACGACCGCCGGTTCCTGGCGCTGCACCCGGCGCGGAGGGTCGTGGCCGACGACGACCCCTGCACGGCGCACGCCTACGTGGCGGCCCTCGACGCCGCCGCCGGGCAGGGCGGCTGCGCCGGCAAGCCCGTCCTTTTGATCGGCCTCGGCCCTGTGGGGCGGGCTGCCGCGGCGCGCCTCGTCGCGCTTGGCGCCCGCGTGTCGGTCTGCGAGACAGATCCCGCCCGCCTGGCCGCCGTCACGAGCGCGCTGCCGGTCGGCGCCGTGTCGCTGGCCGACGGCCTCGCGGGCAGCCGCCTGGTGCTCGACGCGACGCCCACGCCCGACCTGATCGACACCGCCTGGGTAGGCTCCGACGGCGTCGTCTGCTCGCCCGGCCTGCCGCCCGGCGTCACCGCCGCGGCCGCCCAGGCGCTGGGCGAGCGGCTCGTGCACGAGCCGCTCGCCCTCGGCGTCGCCGCCATGGCCGTCGAGGCCCTGACGGCACGCTCACGCGCTGCCCGCTGAAGCATAGCTTCGGGCGCCGTTGGCCGGTGCTACGCTAGCGCGTCTGGCGCACCGGCTCGGCTGCATCGTTTCCATCGTGACGAGGAGGGCGGGCGTATGGTGATCAACATCGTGCTCATGAAGCTCACCGACAAAGGCATCGCCGACGTCAGGAACTCACCCAAGCGCATCGCCGAGGCCGCGAAGCTCTGGGAGTCGATGGGTGGCAAGACGATCGGGGTCTACCTGACCATGGGAGACTTCGATCTCGTGGCCATCGGCGAAGGTCCCGACGAGGAGACGGCCGCGCGCTTCGCGCTCGCGCTGAGCGCCGCGGGGACCGTTCGCACGACGTCGCTGAGAGCGTTCGACATGGAGCAGGCCAACCAGATCATCGCGGCCATGCCGCAGGTCGTGGCCGCTGTAGCCTAGCAGCGCCTGCGCCGCCGGTGCGCCACATCCGCGGAGCCTTTGCCGTACGCCCACTGATGCGCTAGCCTTGGCTGCGGCGCGGGGGGTCGATCGGAAGGATCAGCGTGGACTCTAAATCCACGTAGAGGGGTGTAACTCCCCTACTCCCCGCCAGCCTTCTCTCCGGCGTTGTCAGACGCGCCTCGCCGCGACCCCTCAAGTCGACGGCTGCAGGGGCCGACCCTCCCACTACGAAGCACTACGGAGCCGCGCGTCGGCGGCCTGAAGTCGCTGTTCCTGAGCGGCGAGGGCTTCGTCGTGAGCCTCACCGGTCCGGGCACCTTCTTCATGCAGACCCGCAGCGCCGCGGCCTTCGTGCAGTGGCTGGCGCCACTGCTGCCCAGGAACAACAACTAGCCGGACGATCGCGGCGTTCACGGCTGCCGCGCCTTCCGGCAACGGCGGCCCCTCGGGGGACTCTCTTCCTGGTCCGCCCGAGGGGCCGTGCGGTCAGAGGATCACGGGGGCGATGCCTCTGCCGATCTGGTCGGGACGCCCGTCGGGCAGGTCCTCAGCGCGCCGCACCCGTCGGCCGTTCTTCAGCGCGCCGCACCCGCGGCGACGAGCTCGCACGGGGCGGCCTGGACCGCGATCTCGCAGGTCGTGAGTCCCTCGCGCGCCTCGAACCCTTCGCATGCCAGGGGACCGCGCAGGAACTGACCGGCCGTGAGCTCGGCGGGGTGGACGCAGCGCATGAGGTGCCGAGGCCCCTGGGGGAGCCCCGCGCCGAAGCGGCACTCGGCGCAGGTCGTGTTCGTCGGGATCTCGGTGACGCGGTAGCCGAGGATCTGCGACATGACAGGCTCCTTTCCGAGAATCCATCTTGTCGTACGGGAGCCTAGCGGCGACGCTTCGCGGCGGCTTCACCCCAAACGGGTGATTCGCGCAAAACGGCTGCCTCGACGGCACGCCGGCCGATCGCGAGCGATAATCGTCTGCGGAGCTGTTGCCTGGACGCGATCTCGCGTACTATGGCAACAGTGGCCGCGCGAGTGCGGGCTTGAGTGACGGCGGGAGGTCCGGAAGCGATGGGGCGTAGGCTGCCAGGGAGCGAAGGCGCAGCCGGAAAGACAGTCGATGCCCCGCTGCCGAACGTCGCGACGTCGCCACCCGCCGCCTCGCCGCTGCCGAACGTCGCGACGCCGACCCCGGCCGCCTCGCCTCTGCCCTCCAGGCTGCGGCCCCCCCGGCTTCACCACGCCCTCGTGCCGCGCCCCGGCCTGTGCTCGCGCCTGTCGGCCGGCGATGCGTCCTTGCTGCTCGTGTCGGCCGCCGCCGGCTGGGGCAAGACGACCGCCCTGGCGCAGTGGACGGCGGCCGAGGAGCGTCCGGTCGCGTGGCTGCGCCTCGACGTCTCCGACAACGACCCCGTCGTCTTGCTCGCCTGCCTGATCACGGTGCTGGCCCAGGTGGCCGACTGCGACCCGCATCTGGCCGACGCTCTCCATGTCGCGACGCCGCCGGTATGGGAGGCGGTCGTGCCGGGCCTGGCCACCGCGGTCGCCGCGGCGCGGCCGTTCCTGCTGGTGCTCGACGACGCCCAGCAGGTCGCCAGCGCGGAGTGCTGGCGCATCGTCCTGGCGCTGGTCGACTGCGTGCCGGCCGGGTCGCAGGTCATCGTCTCGACGCGCGTCGATCCGCCCCTGCCGCTCGCCAGACTGAGGGCCGCCGGCGCGCTGTCGGTCGTCCGCGGCGCGGACCTGGCGTTCGACCGGGCCGAGACCGAGGAGCTGCTGACCCTGCTCGACCTGCCGTCGACCGCAGCCGATGTCGAGGCGCTGCTGCGGTCGACCGAAGGCTGGGCGACCGGCCTGTACCTGGCTGCCGCGGCCGCCCGCACCCGCCCGGCGGGGGAACGGAGCGCTGTGCGCGGTGACCTGAGCGAGATCGCCGGCTACCTCCTCGCCGAGGTCTTCGCGACGCAGACGCCCGAGGTCCAGACCTTCCTGCTGTACACCTCCGTGCTCGAGCACCTCTCGACGCCGCTGTGTCTCGCCGTCACCGGGCGCGACGACGCTCACGCCGTCCTGCTGCGCCTGGCCGGCGACAACCTCTTCGTCACACCCGAAGACGACGTCGGCCACTGGTATCGCTACCATCAGCTCTTCGCCGACTTCCTGCGAGCCGAGCTCGCGGAGCGCGAACCCGGTGCCGTGGCCGACCTCTGTCGTCGCGCCGGCACCTGGTACCTCGAGCAGGGCGACGTTCCGCAAGCAGTGGTCTACCTGCTTCGGGCCGGCGACCAGGACCGAGCCGCGGACATCGTGAGCGACGCGTGGACCGGCTACTGGGAGCGTGGCCGCAGCGAGACCGTCCAGCGCATGCTGCAGGCGTTCAGCGACGAGCAGGTCAGGGCCCACGTGCCCCTGGCCCTGACGGCGGGCTGGGTCTACTCGGCTCTCGGCGACCGCGAGAAGGCGCGGCGCTGGACGGCGGTCGCCTGCCGGGTCAGGGTCGACGACTCGCCCTCTCCCGACGGCGCGTCGTCGTTGCGCTCCTCGCAGGCGCTGCTGCGCGCCGCCCTGGCGCCCGACGGCGTCGCCGCCATGCGCGCCGACGCGGAGCTTGCGGCGCGGCTCGAGGACCACGCCGGCTCCAACTGGCACGCCGAGGCGCAGTTCGAGCTGGGCTGCGCCCTGTGGCTGTCCGGGGTCGACGCCCGCGCCGAGCGCCACCTCCAGGTCGCCGCCCGGGAAGGGGCGGCCGTGAACTCGTCCGTCGGGCTGGCGGCGCTCGGCTTCCTCGGCCTTCTCGCCTGCGACGGCGGGGAGTGGGAGCAGGCGCGCCTGTACGAGCAGCGGGCCACGGAGCGCCTGACGGCGCTCGGGCATGTGAGTCATCGCCGCGTGCTGCCCCTCCTGCTGCTTCGCGTGAGGCTGCTCGCCCGGGACGGCGACCCCGCCCTTGCCGAGCACGTCGCCTGGATCGCCGCGACGCTCGACGGCATGGTCGCGATCGCGTGGATGACCGTGCTCGCCTGCGTGACCGTCGGGGAGTGTGTGCTTGCGGCCGGTGACCTCGGGCAGGCCGGCCCCTGGGGTGACCGCGGTCTCGCGGCGCTCAAGGAGGGCGGTGACGCCGGCGTGCTCGAGGCCAGGCTGCAGCGTCTGCGGCTCGGGCTCAAGGGCCGGGCGTCCGAGGAGATCAGCCCGGCCGAGCTGCGCGTGCTCGCCCTGCTGCCCACGCACATGTCGATGGCCCAGGTCGCCGACCGGCTCTGCGTGTCGACCAACACCGTCAAGACCCACAGCAAGAGCCTGTACCGCAAGCTCGGAGTCGGTTCGCGCGCGCAGGCCGTCGACGAGGCTCGCGCCCTGGGGCTGCTGCCGTCGCAGTGAGATCGGCGGAGGCTGCACGCCGACCCTGCCGGCCGGCGGCGAGACTCAGGCCCAGCGCTTGACGGCGGCGTCGGAGAGGCGGTCAGAGGCCTCGTTCAGGCGCAGGCCGACGACGTCGAGGCGGCGCAGCAGCTCGCGGCACTTCACGACCTCCATCGTGAGCTTGCCGTGGAAGAGCCGGCCCAGCTCGACGTCGTAGAGGCGGCGGATCTCGTCGGCCGACTCCCGCGAGGCGAGCGCTCTCCTGACGTCCTTGGGATCCCTGGCCACGGCCTGGACGGCGCGCAGCAGGTCGGCGATGGCGTCTGCCGTGGCATCGAGCAGGCTCAGGTAGGTCTTGGCGGCCGTGATCTCGAAGAGGTCCCACTCGCGGATGAAGTCGCGCAGGTTGTCGAGCACGTCGTCGATGGAGCGCGACAGGCGGAACAGGTCCTCGCGGTCGATCGGTGCGACGAGCACGCCCGAGAGACGCGCCACGAGCTCGCCGCGCATGGCGTCGCCGCGGACCTCGATCTCGCCCATCTTCTCGTGCGCGCGGGCGGCGCTCGACTTGCCGCCGGCCACCGAGCGCGCCACCTTGACCGCGGCCGCCGCCTCTTTCAGCTGGGCCTCGAGCGCGGCGATGACGGCGAGCCGGCTGTGCAGGCAGTCCTGCACGGCGGCGTCGACGGTCAGGAACAGGTGGTCTTCGCCGAGCAGCTCGAGCAGGCCGCAGCGGCGGAACATCTCGATCACCGCCGAGCCGACGCGCGCGAACACGAGGTCGCGGCCGCTGTCGCGCAGGTTGTGAGCGAGTCGCAGCAGGGCCTCGGCGGCGGTCACGTCGAGGTCGGTCGTCGACTCCATGTTCCAGATCACGACGCGCGGCGAGGGCGTCATGTCGGAGAGCAGCTCGTTCAGGCGGTCGATGGCAAAGCCGGCGTTGGCGAAGAAGAGCTGGCCGTCGAGACGGAAGATCAGCAGACCGGGGAACGTCTCGTTCTCGGCGTGGCGGGAGATGTCGCTGTAGGTCTTGGACCTGGGCACGCGGCCGAGCACGGCGGCGTGCGGGCGGCTGGCACGGTAGATCAGGATGGCCAGGGAGAGCGCCACGGCGATGCCCAGACCGGGCAGCACACCGAGGAAGAGCACGCCGACCAGCGCCGCCAGGGCCGGCGCGGCGTCGCTCGGCCTCAGGTCGGCGAAGCGGCGCAGCGTCTTGACGTCGATCAGCCCCCAGACGGCTCGCACCACGACCGCGCCCAGGATCGCCTCGGGCAGATCCTGGCCGATGCGCGTGATGGTGAGCACCACGGCCAGCAGCACGGCGGCCCCGATCAAGCCGGTGAGCTGCGACTTGGCCCCGCTCGTGTCGCTCAGGGCCGAGCCCGACAGGCCGCCGCTCACCACGATGCCCCCGACGGCCCCCGAGGCCATGTTGCTGAGGCCCAGGGCGATGAGCTCCTGGTTGGCGTCGATCTCGTAGCTGTGGCGCACGGCGAACGTGCGCGCGCCCGAGAGCGCCTCGGCGTAGACGACGATGGCGATGCCGGCCGCGCTCGGCAGCAGGCCGAGCGTGTGGGCCTCGGTCAGGCTGGGCAGCCTGGGCAACGGCACGCCGCTCGGGATGCTGCCGACCATGGCGACCCCGTGCGCGCTCAGCTCCAGCGCGGCGGCGGCGGCGATGCCCAGCAGGAGCACCGAGAGCGCCCCGGGGAACCGTGACCAGCGCCGGGTCGTGAACAGCAGGGTGAGCGCGACCGCGCTGACGGCCGCGGTGGTGAGAGAGGTCTCGTCGAGGTGGGTGAGATCGGCCCAGACGACCTGGAAGAAGTTGGCCGAGGTGACGACGTGCAGGCCGAGGAGCTTGGGCACCTGGCGGGCGATGATGGTCAGGGCGAGGCCGGTGACGTAGCCGGTGATCACGGGGCGGGCCAGGAACTCCGAGATGAAGCCCAGACGAGCGACGCCGGCGATCAGCATGAAGAGGCCCACAAGCCCCGCGACCATGGTGACCAGGGTGAGCGCCTCGGCCGGGCTGCGGGCGCCGTGAGCCGCCACCACCGCGGCGGCCATGATGGCGGCCGTCGAGGTCGGCGAGACCATGAGCTGCCGCGAGGTGCCGAAGAAGGCGTAGACGGTCAAGCCGGC
>DATIYD010000109.1:0-2015 GCA_035517975.1 Thermoleophilia bacterium
GTGCACCTCCACGTGCAGCAGCTCCTGGCGCTGGCGCTGGGGGCCGACCCCGACAAGGATTGCGGCGTCGCCTCACACTCCCAGGACGTCGAGCCCCTGCTCGAGCGCATCGGCGCACGCCGGCCGGTCGCCGGTGGCAGCCGGAGCGGCGGCGGCGCCGGCGGCGGCAAGACCGGCAGCGGGAGCGCACGATGAGGGCCGGCGTCTTTCTCTGCCAGTGCGGCGGCAACATCTCGTCGGTGCTCGATCTCGAGGAGCTGGCCGCCGAGGCTCGCACGCTCGACGGCGTCGTCTTCGTCGCCGTCAATCAGTTCATGTGCGGCACCGAGGGCCACGGGCTCATCGCCGGCGCCGTCGAGGGCCGCGGTCTCGATCACCTGGTGATCGCGTCGTGCTCGCCACGCTTCCAGGGTCCGACCTTCGAGCGCATCGCGCGCGACCTGCGGCTCGGCGAGAACGCCGTCGCCTTTGCCAACGTGCGCGAGGGCTGCTCGTTCGTGCACCGCGACGAACCGCTCCTGGCCCAGGAGAAGGCCCGCGCGATCGTCCGCGCCGCCATCGCCCGCGCGCGCCAGCAGGCCGACCTGCCGCGCTCGCGCACCTTCCTGCACCGCGCGGCGCTCGTGGTCGGCGGCGGCATCGCCGGCATGACGGCCGCCGAGGAGCTGGCCGGCGCCGGCATCGAGGTGCACCTGGTCGAGCGCTCGCCCAGCCTGGGGGGCTACATGGCCCGGCTCTCCAAGACCTTCCCCACCGAGGACTGCGCGATGTGCTCGCTCGCGCCGCGCCTCACGACCACCGCCCTCGAGTCGCGCGTGCACCTGCACACCCTGACCGAGGTCGACGAGATCAGCGGCCCGCCCGGCGAGTTTCGCGTGAAGCTGCGCCACAAGCCGCGCTACGTGACCGAGGCCTGCGTGGGCTGCGCCGAGTGCGAGCCGGTATGCCCCATCTCGTATGCCAGCGACTTCGATTTCGGCGTGGCCGAGCGCCGGGCGATCAACCGGCCGTTCTCCAACGCCGTGCCGGCCACGTTCCACGTCGAGCGCAAGGGCTGGTCGCCCTGCAAGTCGGCCTGCGCCGTGCACACCTCGGCCCAGGGCTACGTGGCGCTGGTCGCCGCGGGGCGCTTCGCCGAGGCCTATCGCGTGGCCGCCGAGCCCAACCCGTTCCCCAGCGTGTGCGGCCGCATCTGCACGCACCTCTGCGAGACCGCCTGCGCCCGCGCCAAGGTCGACGAACCGGTCGCCATCGCGGCCCTCAAGCGCTTCGTGGCCGACGAGGTCGGTCCGACCCTGCCGGTGTCGCCCATGCCTGTGATCCACGACGAGCGCGTGGCGATCGTGGGCGGCGGGCCGGCCGGCCTGACCGCCGCCCGCGACCTCGCCACGCTGGGCTATGCGACCACCGTCTTCGAGGCCCAGCCGGTCGCCGGCGGCATGCTGCGCACCGGCATCCCCGACTACCGCCTGCCCAAGGAGACCATCCAGCGCGAGATCGACCAGATCCTGGCCCTTGGGGTCGACCTGCGACTCGGCCAGCGCGCCGGCGCCGACTTCACGGTCGACGGCCTGCTGGCCGACGGCTACAGCGCCGTGTTCCTGGCGACCGGCCTGCAGCGCAGCGCGCCGGTCGAGCTGCCCGGCGCCGAGCTTGCCGGCGTGCAGCACGCCGTCGAGTTCCTGCGGGAGCTCAACCTCGAGCGGCCGGTCGCGGTCGGCGAGAAGGTCGTCGTGATCGGCGGCGGCGACGTCGCCCTGGACACGGCGCGCAGCGCCATCCGCCTGCAGGTCGCCGCCGGACGTGAGCCCGACGTCACCATCGTCTACCGGCGCACCAAGGTCGAGATGCCGGCCAACGTGACCGAGCTCGACGAGGCCCGCGACGAGGGGCTCAAGGTCGAGTTCCTCGTGCAGCCCACGGCGATCGCGGCCGGCGGTGACGGCCGCGTCGCCGCCATCGCGCTGGAGCGCTGCGAGCTCGGCGAGCCCGATGAGTCCGGCCGGCGTCAGCCG
>DATIYD010000110.1:0-7636 GCA_035517975.1 Thermoleophilia bacterium
CGGGCGCGACACGTAGTCGCGCACGCCTGAGCAGCGACGACGAAGTCGATCGCCGGACAAGCCGCCTCAGGCAGCGACACTGCAGGCAACCCGGCGGGCGGCGGCCCTTTGGCCACCGCCCGCCCCGTCACCGAAAGAGGCACACGTGACCAAGGTGTTCGTCGAGCCCATCGGCGTGACCGTCGAGATCCCCGACGGCGAGACGCTGCTCGCCGTGGTGACGAGCGGCGCGGTCGACGTGCCGGTCGACTGCGCCGGCCGCGGCACCTGCGGCAAGTGCCTGGTGCGCACCGGCGCCGGCAGTTTCAGCGAGCCCAACGAGATCGAGCGCGGCAAGGTGCCGGCCAGCAAGCTGGCCCAGGGCTGGCGGCTGGCCTGCCAGGTCACGCCGCTGTCGGAGCGGGTCAGCATCGAGGTGCGGGCCACCCAGGGGCGCCGCCAGATCCTGACCACCTCGCGCCTGCATCCCGGCGAGCCGCATCCGGCGGTCGTACGTGAGGTCGTCGCTCTCGAACCTCCGACCCTGGCCGACGCCCGCGCCGACCGCGAGCGGCTGCTGGCCGCCGTGGGCGGCGCCGACCTGCCGCTCGGCGTGCTACGGCAGCTGCCGGCGACGCTGCGCGACGGCGGCTACCGCGTCATGGTCACGCGCTACGAGGGGCGTCCCGTCGACGTCGAGCCGGCCGACGCCGCAGATCCGGCCTACGGCGTCGCGGTCGACGTGGGCACCTCGAAGATCATCGCCTACCTGTTCGACCTGACGAGCGGCCGGCTGATCGACCAGGAGGCCCTCGAGAATCCTCAGATGCGCTTCGGTGAGGACGTGGTCACCCGCCTCACCCAGGCGATCCACGACGGACGCTCCGACGACCTGCGCCGGGCGGCGCGCGGCGGCATCAACGAGCTGCTGGCCACGCTGTGCGCGCGGCAGACGATCGCGCCGCGCCACCTCTACGACATGACGGTCGTGGGCAACACGGCCATGCACCACCTGGCGCTCGGCATCTCGGCGGTCGGTCTCGGGGGCGCGCCCTTCGCGCCGGCGCTGGCGGCGCCGGTGACGCTGCGCGCCGCGGAGCTCGGCTTCGCCATGAACCCCGAGGCCGGCGTGCACTTCCCGCCGCCGATCGCCGGCTTCGTGGGCTCCGATTGTCTCGCCGTCATCGCCGCGACGCGGCTCGCCGAGTCCGCGGCGCCGCGCCTGGCGATCGACATCGGCACCAACACCGAGATCGCCCTCGTCCACGAGGGCAAGGTCGTCGTCACGAGCTGCGCCTCGGGGCCCGCCTTCGAGGGCTACCAGATCGCCTGCGGCCTGAAGGCGGTCGAGGGCGCCATCGAGCGTGTCACCATCGGTCCCGACGGCGAGCCCGGCGAGCTGCGCACGATCGGCGGTCGCGAGCCCCTTGGCATCTGCGGCTCCGGGGTGGTCGACCTCCTGGCCGGGCTGGTCGCCGCCGGCGTCGTCGACGCCGGCGGCCGTCTGCAGCCGCATCCGCGCGTGCGGGCCAACGGCCGGGGGCCGGGCCTCGAGTACCTGCTCGCGACCGGCCCCCAGGGCGAGATCGTCTTCACCCAGCACGACGTACGCTCGCTGCAGCTCGCCAAGGCGGCCATCGCGAGCGGCGCGAAGCTGCTGCTCGCAAACGCCGGCCTCGAGGCGGCCGCCCTCGAGCAGGTGCTGGTGGCCGGCGCCTTCGGCAACGAGCTCGACGTCGACAACGCGCTCGCCATCGGCCTGCTGCCGGCCGTGCCGCGCGAGCGCGTGGCGTTCGTCGGCAACGCGGCCGGCGTGGGCGCCCAGATGGCACTCATCGACATCGACGAACGTCGCGCGATGGCCGCCCTCGCCGGCGGTCTTGCGTTCCTCGACCTGGCCACCGATCGCGAGTTTCACGAGGTCTTCACGGGCGAGCTCGGCTTCGCCTGACACGCCCACGGGCAGGGGGTCGGCACGTGGCCACTGAGACGGTGACGCTGCGCCAGGAAGCGGGGCGGAGGCGGCTGCGTGGCTACGCCGAGATCGGCGGCGCCTCGCTCATCCTGGGGACCTCGGGCGCGCTGCTGCAGATCTCGAGCATGCCGGCGACCCTGCTGCTCGTGCTGCGCATGGCACTCGCCGGACTCGTGCTCGGACCGATCTTCCTGTGGACCGGCGGCATCGCCGAGCTGCGCAGCTCGGGTCACTTCTGGCGCGTCGTCGCGATCGGCTTCACGGTCGCCTGCGAGCTGCTCTTCTACTTCGCCGCGATCCGCCTCGCCAACGTGACCGTCGGCATCGCCCTCGAGTACATGGCGCCGGTCTACGTCGCGCTCGCGGCGCCCTGGGTGCTGCACACCCGGCGCGAGCGCAGCGACATGATCGCTGTGGCGGTGGCCGTCGCCGGCATGGCGTTGATCGTCGTGCCGACCCTCACGCTGGCCGGGTCCTCGCACATGACGGCCGGCGTCGTCTGCGGCACCGTCGCCGGCGGCTGCTACGCCACGGCGCTGCTCCTCATGAAGGGCACCGGCGGCACCATCCGCGGCGTCACCTTCACCCTGGCCTTCTGCATCTGCACGGTCCTGCTGGTCACGCCGCTCGCGGTCTGGCAGACCGCCGCCGGTCACTACCGGCTCACCTGGAGCGACCTCGGCATCGTCGTCATCATGGGCCTCGTGTACACGGCGCTGTGCTTCAGCGTGTTCACCGACGGCCTGCGCTTCGTGCCGATCGAGCACGCCGGCATCCTCGGGTACCTCGAGCCGGTCACCGCCCCGATCTGGGCGCTGCTGCTGGTCGGCGAGCATCCGCCGCTGTCGACCTGGTTCGGCGGCGCCCTCATCATCGCCGCCGGCGTCTTCACTATCGCCCTGGGCAGGGCCGAGGCCGAGGTGCCGGTGTGAGCGGGCGCCTGCGAGGCTACGGCGAGACGCTCTCGGCGTGTCTCATCAACGGCTCGATCGGCGTCTTCGTCACCTACGCGACCATGCCCGCGACCATGCTGGTCGCGGTCCGCATGCTGTTCGCCGCCCTCGTGCTCGGCGTCGTGGTCGCCGTGCGCCGCGACTGGCGGTCGCTCGTCGCCGATCGCGCCACGACCGTCCGCCTGCTGATCTGCGGCGTCGCCCTGGCGGCCAACCTGGTGAGCTACTTCATCGCCATCCGCCAGACCGGCGTCGCGGTCGCCATCTTCCTGTCGTACCTGGCGCCGCTCTACGTGGCCTTCATCGCGCCGCACCTCGAGGGCGGCCGCACCGAGGCCGCGGTCTACGCGGCCCTCGGCATCGGTCTCGCCGGCATGGGGCTGATCCTGGTCCCCGGGCTCACCGGCGAGAGCGTCAAGCTGACGCCGTACGGCCTCTTCTTCGCCACCTTCGCCGGCGTCATGTACACGGTCTATCTGATCGGCGGCAAGCAGCTGCGCCGCCGCGACGTGCACGCCACCACCATCGTCTTCGCCATGAGCGTCCTGGCCGCCGCCGTGCTGCTGCCGCTCGGCCTGCTGCAGACGCCGGCCGCCTATTTCACGGCGCGCAACCTCGCGATCGCCGCCTACCTCGGCGTGGTCTGCACCGCGCTCACCTTCAGCCTGGTCATGGACGGCATGCGCTTCATCAAGGTGCAGCACTCCGCGATCATGGGCTACATCGAGCCGGTCAGCGCCCCCTTCTACGCCCTGGTCTTCCTCAGTCAGGTGCCCTCGCTCTGGACGATCGCCGGCGGCGCGCTGATCATCGGCGCCGGCGTGATCGTGGTGCGCTACGGCACGCCCGAAGGCGAGCCCGACTCGCTGGCCGTCGCCCTGGCCGATCCGGCCCGGGAGCTTGAGTGACGGCCCGGCGCGACAACGTGGGCTACCTGCTCGTCGCCGCGAGCTTCCTGACCTGGGGCTCGATCGGCGCCCTCGTGCGCATGACCACCATGCCCGCGAGCGCCTTGATCGTGGCCCGTATGGCGATCGCGACCGTCCTCGTCTGCGTCTTCTTCGGGCGCCGCTTCCTGGCCACCGAGCTGCGCGACCGCCGCGGCGCCGGCTGGCTGCTGCTGATGGGTCTCTTCAGCGCCTCGACGCTCCTCCTGTATTTCATGGCCGTAAGGCTGACCGGCGTGGCGATCGGCACGTTCCTCATGTTCACCGGACCCGTCTACGTGGGCCTGGCGGCGCCGCGGCTGTTGAGCCAGCGCCCCGACCGCATCGTGTATCCGGCGCTGGCCCTCGCCGTCGCGGGCATGGTGGTCATTCTCGTGCCCGGCATGGTCGGCGGGCGCCACGTGTCGCTGCCCGGCGTCGCCTGCGGCCTGGCCACCGGCTTTCTCTACACCGGTTACGCGCTCACGGCCAAGTACCTGACGAGAACACGCCGCAGCGCCACGATCGCGCTCTCGGAGATGACCCTCGATGCCCTCATCCTGCTGCCGCTCGCGGTCTGGCAGCTGGGCCACAGCGGCTATCGCCTCACCGGCCACGACCTGATCGTGATCCTCGTACTGGGTGTTGTCTGCACGGCGGTGCCCTACGTCGTCTACGTCGAGGGCCTGCGCCGCATCCGCGTCGAGCACGCCTCGATCCTGGGCTACCTCGAGCCGGTGAGCGCGCCGCTCTACGCCCTGCTGCTGCTCGGCGAGTCGACCTCTGCGACCACCATCGCCGGCGGTGTTCTGATCGTGCTCGCGGGCGTGCTCGTGATCGCCTTCGGCGCGCCCGAGGGTGAGCTCGGCGACGTGGTGCCGGTGTGAGCGCGCCGACGCTCGAGGGCGCCCGCCGCACCATGGTCAGGGGCTACGTCATGGTCTCGGTCTCGTACCTGATCATGGGGGCGATCGGCGCCCTGGTCGACTACACGACGGCCCCCGAGAGCGCCTTGCTCGTGCTGCGCTTCGTGACCGCCGGCCTGGTGCTCGGGGCTGTCTTCGCCCGCCGCCACCCCTTCGCCGGCGTGCGCCGCCCCGGCATCGCGGTGCGCCTGCTGGCCATGGGCCTGGTCGACTCGCTCACGCTGTTGCTGTTCTTCGTCGCCCTGCGTGACACCAACGTGTCGATCGGCATGTTCCTCGAGTTCATGGCGCCGGTGTGGGTGGCGCTCGCGGCGCCGCGCATCTTCCGCGGCCGCACGGAACCGGTCGTCTACCTGGCCCTGGCCATCGCCCTGGCCGGCCTGGCCACCATCCTCGCACCTACGCTGGCCGGCCAGACGGTGCACGTCTCGAAGCTGGGCCTGGCCGCCGGCACCGTCTCGGGCCTGGGCTACGCCACGTTCCAGCTCATCGTCAAGGACCTCACCAACCGCGGCGTCGGCGCCGTCACCATCGTGATCAGCGAGATGACCATCAACAGCGTGGTCCTTCTGCCGCTCGCCCTCTGGCAGACCGTGGGCGCGGGCGTCCGTCTGAACGGTCGCGACATCGTGGTGGGCATCGTGCTCGGCGTGGTCTGCACGGCGCTGGCCTACACGCTGTGGACCGAGGGCGTCAGCCGCGTGCGCGTGCAGCACTCGTCGATCCTCGGCTACCTCGAGCCGGTGAGCGCTCCCTTCTACGCCCTGCTGCTGCTAGGCGAGTGGCCCGGCCCGTGGACCATCGTGGGCGGCGCGCTCATCATCGTCGCCGGGGTCATCGTGGTGCTCTTCGGCGAGCACGAGCAGCGGCCCGCCGTCGTGCCCGAGGCGCCGTGAGCGCGATCGTGAGAAGAGGGGCGGTCGCCCGGAGCGCCCGCGACCGCGCGCTGGTCGCCGCCGTGTCCAGCGCGGCCGCGCGCCGGGCGACGGGCGGGAGCCCGCCGGCGGGAGAGCCGCCGCCGCGGAAGGCATAGAATCGATACATTCCGGTACGCAAAAGGAGTCACGCATGACGACAGGTACAGCGCATAGCGCTCCCAAGCTCGAGCTCTCGAAGTCGATGGCGATGCTCGACGACGCCCAGCGCCTGACGCCCGGCGGCGTGGGCGGCATCCGCCGCCCCTACAACTTCGTGGTCGGCGAATACCCCGTCTTCATCACCCACGGCGCCGGCGGCCACATCTTCGACGTCGACGGCAACGAGTACATCGACATGCTCTGCGCCTACGGGCCGATCATCCTCGGCTACGTCGAGCCCGAGATCAACGATGCCGCCAAGGCCCAGATGGACAAGGGCTTCTGCTTCAGCCTCGTGCAGCCGCTGCAGAACGAGCTCGAGCAGCGCCTGGCCGACATCATGCCATGCGGCGAGCAGACGATCCTGGTGAAGACCGGCTCCGACGCCACCAACGCCGCCGTGCGCGCCATGCGCGCCTACACCGGCCGCGACGTCGTGGCGCGCTGCGGCTACCACGGCTGGGGCGACTGGTGCGTCGAGCACCACGGCGGCGTGCCGCAGGCCGTCTGGGAGCTCACCAAGGAGTTCGAGTACGGCAAGATCTCCGACCTCGAGCGCGTCTTCACCGAGAACCCCGGCAAGGTCGCCGGCGTCATCATCACCCCGGTGGGCCACCCCATGGCCAAGCCGATCATCGCGCCGCCGCCGGGCTATCTCGAGGCCGTCAAGGAACTGTGCCACGCCAACGGCGCGGTGCTCACCTTCGACGAGATCCGCACCGGCTTCCGCGTCTCGATGGGCGGCGCCAGCGAGCGCTACGGCGTGGCCCCCGACCTCACCACCGTGGGCAAGGCGATGGCCAACGGCTACTCGATCGCCGCCCTGGTGGGCAGGCGCGAGATCATGAGCGTCTACGTCAAGGACGCCTTCCTGAGCTCGACCTACTTCCCCAACAGCCTCGAGATGGCGGCCAGCATGAAGTGCCTCGAGGTGCTCGAGCGCGAGAAGGTGCAGGACGCCATCTGGGAGCGCGGCACGAGGTTCCTCGATCGTCTCGGCAAGATCGTCGACGCCTCGGGCGTGCCGGTCACCAAGAGCGGCATCCCGCCGATGCCGTTCCTCACCTTCGACCACGTCGACGACCACTACAAGGAGCGCCGCACCGAGTTCTACACGCAGTGCATCCGGCGCGGCCTGTTCGTCCAGCCCTATCACCACTGGTACATCTGCTACCGGCACACCGAAGCCGACCTGACGCGCGCCCTCGACGTCGTCGAGGAGTCGCTCGCCTGCGTCGCCGAGTCGCATCCCTGGGCGAAGTAGGAGCTTAGACCCGACGAACAGCGGGAGGGTGAGGATGGACGAGGCGATCGTCGCCGTAGCCGGAGCCGGCCTGACCGGCGCGAGCTGGGCCGGCCTGTTCGCCTCTGCCGGCCTGGCGACGCGCCTCTACGACGTGCGCGCCGACGCCCTGCCGCTCGCGCTGCGGCGCGCCACCGAAGCCGCGCGCTTCCTCGAGGAGCACGGCCTGGCCGACACGGCCGCGGTCGCCCGCGGCCTGGCCGCTCTCTCGGCGACGACCGAGCCGGGCGAGGCCTTCGCCGGAGCGACCCACGTGCAGGAGTGCGTGCGCGAAGAGCTCGCGCTCAAGCGCGAGCTCTTCGCGCTGGCCGATCGTCTGGTCGCGCCCGACGCCCTGATCTGCACGAGCTCGTCGGGCCTGTCGATCAGCGCCCTGCAGACCGCGGCGCGGCGACCCGAGCGCTGCCTGGCCGCGCACCCCTACAATCCGCCGCATCTGGTGCCGCTGGTCGAGCTCGCGCCGGGCGCGCTGACGGCGCCGGAGGCGCTCGAGCGCGC
>DATIYD010000111.1:0-2488 GCA_035517975.1 Thermoleophilia bacterium
GCGCACCGGCCTGCGCACCGGGCGCTCGCCCGACGACCGCTTCCTGGTCGACGGCAAGGCGGTGCATGACCAGATCGACTGGGGCAAGGTCAACAAGCCGTGCAGCCGGCGCGTGTTCGACCACCTGCTCGACAAGGCCGCAGCCTTCCTGCAGCACCGCGAGTCGTTCGTGTTCGACGGCTACGCCGGCGCCGACCCGGCCTATCGGCTGCCCATCAGGGTGCTCTCCGAGGCAACCTGGCATGGCCTGTTCTCGCACACGTTGTTCCTGCAGCCCACGAGCGTCGAGCTGCACGAACGCTTCGCCCCGGCCATCACCGTGATCGACTGCGGCGCGCTCACCGCCTCGCCCAAGGCCGACGGCGCCCGCTCCGAGGCCTTTGTCGGCATCGACCTCGAACGGCGCCTGGTGCTCATCGTCGGCACCATGTACGCGGGCGAGATCAAGAAGTCGGTGTTCTCGGTCATGAACTACCTGCTGCCCGAGCGCGGCGTGCTGCCCATGCACTGCAGCGCCACGGTCGGCCGGCGCGGCGACACCGCCCTGTTCTTCGGCCTTTCGGGCACCGGCAAGACGACCCTGTCGGCCGACCCCCGGCGTCACCTGATCGGCGACGACGAGCACGGCTGGAGCGATCGGGGCGTCTTCAACTTCGAGGGCGGCTGTTATGCCAAGGTGATCCGCATCTCGCCGACGGCCGAGCCGCAGATCGTGCGCGCCGTGCGTTTCGGCTCGATCCTCGAGAACGTGATCGTCGACCCCTGGACGAGGGCGATCGACTACGACGACGACACCATCACCGAGAACACCCGGGCGACCTATCCGGTGGCGCACATCCGCGGGCACGTGCCGTCGGGCATGGCCGGTCACCCCCGCAACGTCGTCTTTCTGACCTGCGACGCCTCGGGCGTGCTGCCGCCGATCGCCCGGCTCACGCCGGAGATGGCAAGCTACCATTTTCTCTCGGGCTTCACCGCCCGGCTGGCCGGTACCGAGGCCGGCATCGACGAGCCCACGCCCACCTTCTCGGCCTGTTTCGGCGCGCCCTTCATGCCGCGGCCGGCGGCCGTCTATGCCGACATGCTGGCCGAGCGGCTGCGCCTGCACGGCACCGCCTGCTGGCTGCTCAACACGGGCTGGAGCGGGGGGCCGTACGGTGTCGGGCGGCGCATGCGCATCTCCCTCACGCGCCGCGTCCTGCGGGCGGCCCTCGACGGCGAGCTCGAGGGCGTGGCGTTCACGCCCGACCCGGTCTTCAAGGTCCTGGTGCCGGACTCGTGCCCCGATGTGCCCGGCGAGATGCTCTCGCCTCGCACGACCTGGCGCGACGGCGCCGCCTACGACGCCCAGGCGCGCCTGCTCGCCGAGCGCTTCGCCGAGAACTTCGCCAAGTATCTGCCCAGCGTGTCTGCCGACGTGGCCGCGGCTGGGCCTCTCGGCTAGGGGGTTTGCCGGTCCGGACGTTGGGAAAACCCTGCAAATCGTCTGGAAAGGAGGCCCCATGTGCTATGGGTACAAGGGCTACTCCGACCTATGGTGGGAGGATGCCGAGGAGCGCCGCCGCCTTGAGGTAGACCGGCGGAGGCAGGAGGCGGAGCGACTCGCCCGCCAGGAGCATGAGTTCGAGCGCGAGCGCCGCGAGGTTCTTCGCGCCAGACAGGACGAGCAACTGCGGCGTCTCGAGCGGGAGATGATCGAGACCGGGACGGACGCCGAGCGGCCGGCAAAGGTGCGCTAGAGGCATCGCAAGAGCTGACCGACGGGCGGGGCGGGCTTCAAGCGGAAAGCCCGCCCCGCCTTTTGCGTTCAGGCTCCGAGCGCCTGGCCGAAGTCGGCGAGCGGCATGTCACGGTGCACGCGGATGCGCGGCAGCGTGAACAGGTCCGTTCTCGTGGCCAGGCCTTCGTTGGTGGTCGTGGCGCCGGCAAAGCCGGCTGCCCTGACGGCACGGATCACGGTGGCGTCGTACGCGCCCGACGGATAGCAGAAGAACGAGACGCGCTGGCCGGTCATCCGCTGGAGGATCGCGCGCGAGACGACGATCTCGCGGTGCAGGCCGGCGGCGTCGAGGGTCGTCAGGTCGGGGTGGGTGAGGGTGTGGTCGTCGATCTCCCAGCCGCGCCGCGCAAGGCCCCGCACCAGGGATGCCGGCAGATCGCGGTGCGGCCCCACGGCGTTCAGGCAGAGGTTCAGGACGCCGGGCCACCCGAGGCGCTGCAGCACCGGCGCGGCCACGCGCCAATCGCTGCGGTAGCCGTCGTCGAAGCTCACGACGACGGGCTTGACCGGCAGCATCGCTGTGCCGTGCCAGAACGCGACGACCCGGCGCAGGGTGACCGCCGTGTAGCCGTGGTCGGCGAGGTAACGCATCTGCGTCGCGAAGTCATGGCGCGACACGAACAGATCGGGATAGGGCTCGCCGGCCGGCGGATCGCCGAGCAGGTGGTACATGAGGATCGGCACCGGCCGGCCGCGCGGCCCTCCGAC
>DATIYD010000112.1:0-7075 GCA_035517975.1 Thermoleophilia bacterium
CGAGCTCGAGAGCGGCCTCGCGGCCGCCGGCTTCGCCTACCGCTGGGTGCCGGCGCTCGGCGGGCGGCGCGGGGCGCTTTGGCGCCCCGCGCCGCCCGCCGAGCGCCGGCACCCAGCGGTAGGCGACGCCGGCGGCCGCGAGGCCGCTCTCGAGCTCGTCGCGGTCGAACCAGGGCCAGTGCGACGACGGGTAGGAGCGGATGTCCCAGAGCTCCGCGGCCGGTGCGCCGGCGAGCAGCGCCACGAACTGCCCGGCCGGCAGCGAGGAGTGCCCGGCACTGAAGATCACGGGGCGCCCCGCGCCGCGCGGGCTCCGGCGCTTCGTGCGCGGTGCGCCCAACTGCTGCACGCGCACCTCCGATGGCGATAGAGTAGCGTCAGCATGCGCCTCGATCCTTTCCAGCTCGAACGCTACTTCGGCCGGTACGAGTTCGCCGTGCCCTTCCCACTGGCCGCCTCCGACTGCGACGGCCTCGCGCTGCGCGAGCTGCTCGAGCTCGCCGACGCCGAGAGCAGCGTGCTCTGGGACGCACTCCGGCTCGGGTACACCGAGACCCAGGGGCATCCCGTGCTGCGCGAGGCGATCGCCGGCCTCTATGAGGGTTGTGAGCCCGAGCAGGTGCTGGTGGCGGCTCCCGAGGAGCTCATCTTCCTGGCCGTCAACTGCCTCGTGCGCAACGGCGACCACGTCGTAACGACGTTCCCCGGCTACCAGTCGTTGTACTCGATCGCCGAGTCGCTGCACGCCGAGGTCGGCCGCTGGGAACCCGACGAAGAGGCCGGCTGGCGCTTCGATCCCGAGCGCCTCGACGAGCTCGTGCGCCCGAGCACCCGGCTGATCGTGGTCAACTTCCCGCACAACCCGACGGGCGCGCTGCCAAGCCAGGCCGACTTCGAGCGCATCGTCGAGATCGCTCGTCGCCACGACATCCCCATGCTCTCCGACGAGATGTATCGCCTGCTCGAGCGTGACCCGGCCGATCGTCTGCCGTCGGCGGTCGAGCTCTACGACGGGGCCGTGACGCTCTCGGGCGTCTCGAAGACCATCGGGCTCGCCGGACTGCGCATCGGCTGGCTCGTGGTACGCGACGAGCGCCTCATGAAGCGCCTGATCGAGTTCAAGGACTACACCACGATCTGCAACAGCGCCCCGAGCGAGATCCTGGCCCTGGCCGGCCTGCGCGCCCGCGAGGTCATCCTGGCGCACCATCGCGAACGCATCGCGCGCAACCTCGGCCTGCTCACCGGCTTCATGGCCAAGTACGAGCCGCTCTTCGGCTGGCAGCCGCCGCGCGCCGGCACGGTCTGCTTTCCGCGCTTCAAGTCCGACTCGATCGGCACCTCGGAGTTCTGCCGCATCGTGCGCGAGGAGGCCGGCGTGATGCTGGCGCCGTCGGCCGTGTTCGACTACGGCGAGCGCCACCTGCGCATCGGCCTGGGTCGCGAGAGCTTCCCCGAGGCCTTGCTGGCCCTCAGCGGCTTTCTCACCAGCCGGCGCGCCGAGTAGCCCGCGCGCCGAGTAGCCCGCGCCCCAGCGGCCGGCGCGCGGAGTAGCCTCGCCTACAGCGCCTTCTCGTAGAAATCGTGGGTCACCGTGCGGCGCATGCCGAGGCTCTCATACATGCCGAGGGCGCCGCTTGCGTTATCGGCATCGACGCCCAGGACAGCCTCGGCGCAGCCGTGGTCGCGCAGGGCCGCGAAGGCCGTGAGCAGCAGCAACTTGCCCAGGCCGCGCCGGCGCCAGCGGCGGCGCACGCCGAGGCGGTCGACGTGACCGCCGTAGGCCTCGGCGTAGCAGGTGACGCAGCCGACCATCTCGTCGCCGTCCCAGGCGGTGAACCACAGGTCGGTGTCGGCTCCCTCGAAGGCCAGGACACGCCACTCCTCGAAGGGCATGGGGCTCTCGCGGAAGTGGTCGGCGAACGACTCCTCCAGGGTGGCCCACGCCCTGCGATCGTCCTGCAAGGCCACGAAGCGGCGCACCTCGAGGCCGGGCGGCGGCGAGTAGACGAGCGGGTCGTCGGGCAGGTGGTCGAGCGCCAGGTGGAGACGCAGGAACGTGCGCGTGTGTGAGAAGCCGGCGGCGAGGTAGAGCTCGGCACGGCGGTCGCCGCGGGCGCACCACACGCCCAGCGACGTGCCGGCTGGGGCGCCCGCCGCGGCCGTGAGCTCCGACGCGAACCGTTCGATCCACTCGAGCAGCGGCGCCTCGAGGCCGCGCCACTGGTGGTCGGGGTGGACGAGGAACTGGCCGTCGACGGCGCTGTGGTCGGCCACGTCGAAGACCCAGGCGTAGGCGACGATGCGGCCGTCGCCGGTCGCCGCGTCCCCGCCGGCCGCGTGGTGTGCGCCGGGCGCCACATCATCGCGCGTCACGACCAGCCAGGCGTGCCGCGTGAGCTCGAAGCGCGGCTGGGCCCACTCGGAGCGCAGGTCGTCGGGGCTGGCCGTGGTGTCGCCGGTCGCGGCCAGGTCGGCGGCGGCGATGAGGGCGACGACCTCGTCGAGGTCGTCGCCCCGCGGCCGCCGCAGCCCGTAGCCGGCTGGCAGGCCGCTCGGTCCCGGTTCGGTGGGTCCGTTCATGCCCGACGGACGGGGGCGGGGCGGCTTGCAGCCGCCCCGCCCCCGTCGCCGCGCGCTTCCGGCGCGCCGGTCACGACTCCAGAGCCTGCGAGCGCCGCCGCCGCAGGACGAAGACGACGATGCCGGCGACCACGATGACGGCCACCACGACCAGTACGATCGTCGTGCCGCGCGCGCCGCCGCCCGTGCTCGTCGAGTTGCTGGCGAGCGTCAGGTTCCGGTAGGTGTCGATGTTGTTGTAGTCGTAGATGGCGGCCCCGGCGGCTGCCGGCGCCTTGGTCCAGCCCGTCCACTTGGCGCTGTTCCAGGCCTCGAGCTGGTAGGGGTAGGCCATGATCACGTACGGCGACGCCTTGTAGAAGATCTGCTCGGCCTGCTGCACGATCGGGATGCGCTTGGCCTGGTCGATCGTGGTCGCCGCCTCGTCGGAGAGCTTCGTGTAGGCGGGGTCGGTCCACAGGCAGTCGTTCCAGCCGCTGCCGGTCGACTGCGCCGGCGTGTAGATGCTCACCATGAAGGCGGGATCGACGTCCTGGGTCCAGTACCACATGAACATGTCCCAGTTGGGCGTGTAGGTGTTGCCGGCGAACTGGTACTGGGCGCTCACGAGGACGCCGGAGTCGACCGTCGACAGCGTGACCTTGACGCCCACGTCCTTGAACCATTGCACGGCGAGCTTGCCGGCGATCTCGTTCGCCGGCGAGTCGGTCGTCACCATGAGGCGCAGCGTGAGCGGCTTGCCCTGCTTGGTCGTGCGGTAGCCGTCGGGGCCGCGCTTGTAGCCGGCGGCGTCGAGCATCTGGTTGGCCTTGGCCGGATCGTAGGTGAAGGCCTGGCCGGCCGGCGGCTGCCAGTGGAACGGCGAGTAGGGCACGATCAGCGACGAGCCGGGCTGCGCGTAGCCGTAGAAGGCGGTGCTGACGACCTTGTCACGATCCATCGCGTAGTTGAGGGCCTGACGGAAGACCGGGTCGCGCAGCACGGGGTTGCCCTTGGAGTTGGGGCTCGCGTAGCAGTTGAAGGCAAGCTCGGTGAACTGCCAGGCGGCGCCCTTGTTGGTCGTGATGTCCTTGTCGGATGCGAGCTGGCGAAACTCCGCGGGCGGCACGTCGACGGCGGCGTCGATGGTGCCCAGCTTCAAGTCCTGCGCCATGGTGTCGGCGTTGGTGTAGGTGAGGATGTAGAGGTACTGGATGTGCGGCGCGCCGCCCCAGTAGTCCGGGTTGGCCTTGAGCTCCACGTACTGGTGCGAGACCCACTTGACGACCTGGAAGGGGCCGGTGCCCACGATCGGCGGCTTGTTCTGGAAGCTCGTGCTGGCCGCCTTGCCCGAGACCTTCGACCAGATGTGCTTGGGCAGGATCGGCACGACCATGCGCAGCATGTTGGCCTTGGGCGCGCTCGTGTAGATCTCGACCGTGTTTGGTCCGGTCGCCTTGGCTCCCGTGATGCCGTCGGTGTAGACGGCAAGGGTCGACAGGTTGTTCTTGACGATGTAGTTGAAGGTGAAGGCGACGTCGGCCGCGCTGAAGGGCACGCCGTCCTGCCACTTCACGCCCTGGCGTGTCTGAAAGGTCCAGGTCTTGCCGTCGGGCGAGGTCGTCCAGCTCGTGGCGAGCTCGGGACGCGGCGCCAGCGTCTTGGCGTCGAAGCCCACGAGGAAGTCGTAGTTCAGGTGCCAGATCTGGTAGTCGAGACCCTGGACGCCGATGAACGGGTTCAGGTTGTCGGGGTTCTGGAGCTGGCCGATACGCACCACGAGCGAGCCGCTCGAGGGAGCGCCGCTGGCCGTCGGGCTCGCGCTCGAGGCGGCCTGGGCGACGGCCGTCCCCACGGCCACCACGGCGACGACGAGGACGACGAGCAGACCTGCGCGCCAGAGGCGGGAGAGGTTCAACGACATGGATGGCTCCTTTTCGTCTGCGGACTGGACGCGCTCCGCGGGGAGCGAGTGACGGGTGAGCGGACCTCGATCGTGGCGCTGCCTCCTCGGGGGCGCAAGGTCACCGGCCGGGCGGCGCCTGCTCGACGAGCTCGTCGAGGCGCCGCCGTGTCGTTGCATCGAGTGTGAAGGGCGGCGCGCCGCGGAGCAAGTCCGCCGTGCGCGTCGCGATACGCTGCTTCAGGGTGGTCGCTCCATCGGCCCGCCAACGCTCGTAGACGGACTGATCGAGCAGCCCGGACTGGCGAAAGTCGCGGTAGCGGGCCCGGGTCATGGGCCGGGCGAGGTGGTTGCCCCCGGGCCCCGACCGCTTGATCTCGTCGAGGGCGAGCGCCTCGTCGTCGACGGGCAGCTCGCGGCCGAAGGCGCGCGCGTAGGCGGCGAGCTCGTCACCCAGCACGAGGTGCTCGTAGGAGCTCTGCAGGCCCGACTCGAGGTAGCCCACGTCGTGCAGCAGGGTGGCCCTGCAGAGCTCGCCGAGGATCGCGCCCATGGCGGCTTCGGCGGCGGCCTGCTCGTCGAAGAGCTTGCTGTCGGAGTCGCCCGCGTAGGCCCAGCTCGGCAGGCCGTACCAGCGGGCCAGGTCGATCGACGCCTGGTTGCCGAGGGCCACCCCCGGCGGCCGGTAGGCGTCGACCATGGTCTGCATGTTGAGCACGCCGATGCCGGCGCCGTAGAGGAACGGCGCGCCCGGCGTGGCGAGCTGGTGCACGACGAGGCCGGCGAGCACCTCGGCGTTGGCGACCACGACGACGGCCGCGATCGACGCCGGCGCCGTCGAGCCGGCCGACGGCGCCGGCGCGAGGACCACGGGCAGGTCGAGCTCGCCGCAGACGAGGAGCTTGTCGAGGCAGATCTCGTCGAGCTGCAGCGGCGGCGACGACATGGCCAGGCAGGCCAGGCTGGCGGCCTGCCCGCAGGCCCCCGCCATGGCGACCATGGTGCGCAACGAATCGCCGCCGAAGGGACTCGAGACGACGATCGGCTTGCGGGTGCCGGCCAGCATGGCGGCGAGCTGGGCCAGGTCGACGCGCTCCGGGTCGGCATCTTCGGGCAGCCCCATCGACATGACGAAGTCGATGTTGGGGAGCTGCTCGGCGAGGCGGGCGAAGCGCTCGACGTCGGCCAGGCGAGCGCGACGGCGGCCGTCGGCAGGATCGTCGACGTACAGGCAGTCGGGGCCGGTCCCGAACCAGGTCTCGCCGTCGGCGAGCTCGCGGTCGAGGCTGCCGTCGGGCGCCCGGCCCTTGAGGGTGAAGCGCCGCGGGGCGCCTGCCAGGGTGCGCTCGACGAGCTCGCGTGGCAGGCGGGCGCGGGTGGCTGCGACATCCGCGCCCGCTTGCCGCAGCAGCTCGAGCGCGCGTGGGTGACGCGCCTCGACGCCGGTCTCGGCGAGCACCTCGCAGGTGGCCTCGTGCACGCGCCGGCAGGCGGCGTCGTCCCAGACGCGCAGCTCGGCGCGGCGGACGAGCGGCACGCCGCCGTCCGGCGCGCTGGTGCCGGGCTCGGTCATGCCTCGCGCTCCGTCCCGGCCGCCGCCATGATGGCCGCGACACGGGCACGCGCCTCGGGATCGAGGGTGAAGGCGCGAGCGCCGCGCAGCTCGGCGACGCGCGCCCTGACGCGATCGAGCATCGTCGTGCGACCGCCGGCGTTCCAGCGATCGTAAACGGCGTGGTCGAAGAGCTCGTCGTACCAGAAATCGCGGGCGTGACGACGGGTGTACTTGCGGGCCAGGAAGTTGCCGCCCGGACCGACCTCGGTGATCTCGCCGACGGCGAGCGCCTCGTCGTCGGTCGGCACCTCGGCCATGAAGGCCTTGGCCCAGCCGATCGCGGCGTTGCCGAAGACGATCGACTCGCACGAGCTCTGCAGGCCCGACTCGAGGTAGCCCACGTCGTGCACCAGCGTGCCCCGGGGCAGGGCGCCGGCCATGGCGGTGAGGCCGTACTCGAGGGCGAACTGCTCGTCGATCGTCTTCGAGTCGGACATGGCCGCGTAGTTGAAGCTGGGCAGCCCGTACCAGCGGCAGAGGTCTTCCTGTGCCGCCTGGCCGAGCGGGCTCTCGGGGGTCGTGTAGGCGTCGACCGCGGTGCGCATGTCCATGGCGCCGACGCCGACGCCGAAGACGAAGGGCGCTCCGGGGCGGATCTGCTGATGGTAGACGAGGCCGGCGAGCGTCTCGGCGTTGCCGACCACCGCGGTGCCGGCGATCGAGCGCGGCCCGGTGGAACCGGCGTTGGGCGCCGCCGCCCAGACGATGGGCACCTCGTGCTCGGCGCAGGCCGCCAGCTTGGTGAGGCCGTCGCGGTCGTGCATGAGCGGCGGCGCCGGCATGGCGTAGATCATGAAGCTGTCGGGCGCGCCGGCCGCGGCGCACATGTCCTTGACGGCCTTGACGACGCCGCCGTTGCGGGTGGCGACCATCAGCGGCTTGCGGGTGCCGGCCAGCATGGCGGCCACGGCCGAGAGGTCGTCGACGGCCAGCGGCGCGTCTTCGGGCAGGCCCATCGACATGACGAAGTCGAGGTGCGGGAGCTGCTCGCAGAG
>DATIYD010000113.1:0-3525 GCA_035517975.1 Thermoleophilia bacterium
AAGACGCCGGCGGCCGCTCGCGGCCGCCGGCGTCTTTTGGCCGGGGTATGGGGGCGGTTGCGCCGCCGGCACCCCAGGCGCGACAATGGACCGACCGGGCGACGAGCCCGTGCACCCGCGCCGCGCGCGCGGATCTGGCGGCTCGGGCCCAAGGCACGGAGTCCGACGTTGATGATGGAACGCCCGCGAGGGCCGTTCGCGGTGAGCGAGAGCGGAAGTGATGCGATGCCCAGGCGCGTGACAGACACCCAGGGACCACCCGACCCGCCCGCACCCGATCTCGATCTCTCCGAGGTCGGCCGGGTCGTGGGCGAGCTCGACCCGCACGGCAACCTGATCGCCGTCCTGCAGCGCGTGCAGGCCCACTACGGCTACCTGCCCGAGCCGGTCATCGACGAGATCGCCCGCCTGTCGGGCGTGCCGGCCTCGCGCATCTACGGCATCGTCACCTTCTACGCCCAGTTCTCGATCGAGCCCAGCGGTCGCCACAAGGTGTTCGTCTGCCACGGTACGGCCTGTCACGTGGCCGGCGCGCCGCGCATCACCGAGGCCATCGAGCAGGAGCTCGGCGTGCCCGACGGCGGCACCACGCCCGACATGAGCTTCACGCTCGACTCGGTCGCCTGCATGGGGGCCTGCTCGCAGGCGCCGGTCATGCGCATCGACGCCGACACCTTCGGCAACCTGACCCCCGACTCGACCCGCAAGTACATGCTCGAGGTGCTCGACGGCCTGGGACTCACGGCCGACGACCTGAAGGGCGCCACGTCAGGGCCCGCCGGGTCCGGCTCTGGGAGCGACGGCCAGGAGGACGGGCATGAGTGACGCCGAAGCCACCGCCACGGGCGTGCGCGTCGGCATCGTGCCGGCCGCCGGCGGCAAGCGCCGCGTGCAGGTCTGCGCCGGCACCGCCTGCGTCTTTGCCGGCTCGCTCAAGATGGTCGGCGCCTTCGAGGCCGAGATCGCCGCGGCCGGCCTGGCCGACGAGGTCGAGGTCGCCATCATCGGCTGCCACGGCCTCTGCTCACAGGGGCCGCTCGCCGTCGTCTCGGGTGAGGAGACCTACTACCCGAAGCTCAAGGCCAAACACGTCAAGCGCATCGTGCAGGAGCACCTCGTCGGCGGCACCATCGTCGACGATCTCCTCTACGTCGAGCCCGGCAGCGGCGAGCGCATCGCCTGCTGGCACGACATCCCCTTCTACGCCCAGCAGAAGCGCATCGCCCTGCGGGACGTCGGCATCATCCACCCCGAGCGCATCGACGAGTACATCGCGCGCGGTGGCTACGCCGCCGCGCGGACGGTCGTCACCGAGAAGGCGCCCGAGTGGGTGGTCGACGAGGTGCTGGCCTCGGGTATCCGCGGGCGCGGCGGCGCCGGTTTTCCGACCGGACAGAAGTGGAAGTTCGCGGCGGCCTCGCAGAGCGACCAGAAGTACCTGATCTGCAACGGCGACGAGGGCGACCCCGGCGCCTTCATGGACGCCTCGATCATGGACGGCGACCCGCACGCCGTGATCGAGGGCATGATCATCGGCTCGTACGCCATCGGCGCGCGCGACGGCTACATCTACGTGCGCGCGGAGTATCCGCTCGCGGTCAGCCGCCTGCGCCTGGCGATCGCCCAGGCCGAAGAGCGCGGCTACCTGGGAGACAACGTCTTCGGCTCCGGCTGGAGCTTCCACCTGAAGATCAAGGAAGGCGCCGGCGCCTTCGTCTGCGGCGAGGAGACGGCCCTCATGGCGAGCATCGAGGGCCGGCGCGGCATGCCGCGCCCGCGGCCGCCGTTCCCGGCCGTGTCGGGCCTGTGGGGCAAGCCGACCAACATCAACAACGTCGAGACCTACGCGAACATTCCCTGGATCATCGCCAACGGGGCGGCCGCCTACGCCGCCCTGGGCACCGAGAAGAGCCGCGGCACCAAGGCCTTCTCGCTGGCCGGCAAGCTGGTCAACGGCGGCCTCGCCGAGGTGCCGATCGGCTCGACCATCAGGGAGATGGTCTACGGCGTCGGCGGCGGCATCAAGGGCGGCCGCGAGTTCAAGGCCGTGCAGCTTGGCGGGCCGTCGGGCGGCTGCGTGCCGGCGGCCCTGATCGACACCCAGATCGACTACGAGAGTCTCGCCGCCACCGGCGCCATCATGGGCTCGGGCGGCATGGTCGTGGCCGACGATCAGACCTGCATGGTCGACCTCGCCCGCTACTTCCTGCAGTTCACGCAGAACGAGAGTTGCGGCAAGTGCGTGCCCTGCCGGCTCGGCACCAAACGCATGCTCGAGATCCTCGAGCGCATCACCGCCGGCGAGGGCGAAGACGGCGACATCGAGACCCTCGAGAAGCTCGCCGCCACGGTCAAGCGCACGAGCCTCTGCGGGCTCGGTCAGACCGCGCCCAATCCCGTGCTCACCACGCTGCGCTACTTCCGCGACGAGTACGAGGCGCATATCTACCGGGCCGAGTGCCCGGCTCGCGCTTGCAGCGCGCTCATCACCTACCACATCGACCCGGAGACCTGCACGGGCTGTGGCCTGTGCGCCAAGAAGTGCCCGGTCGGCGCGGTGAGCGGCGAGCGCAAGCAGGCGCATGCGATCGATCGCGCGCTGTGCACGAAGTGCGACACCTGCCGTCAGGTCTGCCGCTTCGAGTCGGTCGTGCGCCTCACCGGCGACGAGGTCGTCCGCGCGGGAGCCGCCGTCGGTTCGCAGGCGTAGGGAGCGCCCCTGCGCCGGCGCCCCTCGCATTGGGAGGCGAGGTGCGATATCCTCGCGTGCGTGGGGGGGTCCCAACAGCTCGAGGTCGGCTTTCCGTTCGCGGCCGAAGATCGCTTGGGGTTGTTCGAAAGCGACGCTCGGCCTACTCTTGCTGTACGAAACCTACGAGGCTTTGCAGCAGGTTGACATTTTCCGACGGTTGGATTGAAGTAGGTCAGGTTTGTCCACGCCAGAGGGGTCAGGGGTGACGTTCAGTCTCGACGTGATCGAACGCCAGATCGTCGCGTTGCTCTCCGAAGATGGCCGCATCTCGTCGGCCGAGATGACGAGGCGCATCGGCCACGTGTCCGAGCGCGCGGTGCGGTACCGCATCGAGCGGCTCGTGCGCGTCGGCGTGATCAAGGTCACCGCGATCGTCAATCCCCAGGCCGTCGGCTACCGGGTTACGGGCGACGTGATCATCGAGGTCGCCCCCGGCATGCTGCAGACCGTGGCCGAGGAACTCTGCGGTCTCGACAACATCAGCTATGTCGCCGGCTCGCTCGGCGATGGCGACCTGAGCGCGCAGGTGTACGCGCGCGACACCGAAGACCTGCTGCGCTTCGTCGACGAGGTGATCGGCAAGGTCAGGGGCGTCTCGCGTACGCGGACCGTCATGGTCCCCTGGAAACTCAAGGACATCTACCAGTGGCGCATACCCGAAACCGTCGGGGAGAAGGGAGGCGGCGCGGTCTAACTCGGCAAGCAAGTGTGTTGTGTTGGACGGCCGGTTCCCGTGTCTCTTCCATGAACAGTCGGGCGGTCGTTGAAGGGAA
>DATIYD010000114.1:0-7042 GCA_035517975.1 Thermoleophilia bacterium
CACCGGCTGCAGGCCGAGGCGCGAGAACAGCACGTCGGCGAGCTGCTGCGTGGAGCCGATCGTGAAGTCGGTGCCGGCGAGCTCGACGATGCGGTCGCTCAGCTCGTCGATGCGGTCGCGCAGGCGCGCCGTGATCTCGCCCAGGCGATGCACGTCGATGGCCACGCCGACCGCCTCCATGGCCGCCAGAACGCGCACGAGAGGCAGCTCGATGTCGCGGTAGAGCGACTCGAGCCCGAGCTCGCCGAGCCGGCGGCGCTGCTCGTCGGCGAGTCGCCCGGTGAGCACGGCGCGGGTCGCCGCCAGAGCCTCGTGGCGCGGCCCCTCGGCGATCTCCTCGCGATCGGCCTGGGCGAGCACGAAGAGGTCGTCCTCGGCGCGCTCCGGGGTGAGCACGTAGCGGCCTATCGCAGTGTCGAAGGCCGGGTCGGCGGCGGCCCCGGCGAAGCCCGGCAGCGACTTGGCGTCGTGTGCCACGACGTGAGCCGCGTGCTCCCACAGGCGGGCCCAGTCGTCGGCCCCGAAGCGCGCCGCGACGGCCGTGTCGCCGCCGTCGTGGACGGCGGCGATCCAGCCGTCGCCCTCTTCGGTCTGGACAGCTCCGACACCGGCTTCGTCGCGCTCGAGCACGGCCAGCAGGGCGGCCGGATCGTCGGCGACGCGCACGGCGGGAAACTCGACGGGGCCGGACGCCTGGGCCGCCGGCTCGTCGGCCGCGCGGGGCAGCTCGCGGACGCGGCGCACCAGGGTCGCGAACTCGAAGCGCTTGAAGAACTCCTCGACCTCGCGGCCGGGCAGCTGATAGCCGGTGCGCCCGACGATCTCGACGATATCGTGTTCGAGCGGCACGTCGAGCACCATGCAGGCGAGCTTCTTTGACAGGCGCGCCGTGGCCTCGTGCTCGGCGAGGAGGGCACGGCGCTTCTCGGAGCCCACCTCGTCGAGGTGCTCGTACAGGTTCTCGATCGTGCCGAACTGCTGCACCAGCGCCGCCGCCGTCTTGTCGCCCACGCCGGGGATGCCGGGGATGTTGTCGGAGGTATCGCCCTTGAGCCCGATGAAGTCGGGGATCTGGGCCGGAGTCACCCCGTAGCGCTCGACGACGCCGGCCGGCGTGTAGACCTTGACGTCGGTCACGCCGCGGCCCGTGGTCACCACCCAGATGTCGTCGTCGACGATCTGCAGGGTGTCGCGGTCGCCGGTGACCACGAGCGAGCCGCGTCCCTGGCGCTTGGCCTCTTCGGCGAGCGTGCCCAGGATGTCGTCGGCCTCGTAGCCGGGCAGCACCAGGTTGGGGATGCCGAAGGCGTCCATGAGCCCGGGCAGGTGCTGCCACTGGCGCGAGAGCGGGTCGGGCATGGGCGGGCGCTGCGCCTTGTAGCCGTCGAACTCGTCGTGACGGAAGGTCTTCTCGCGGGCGTCCCAGGCCACCGCCAGGGCGGCCGGCTCGAACTCGGTGACGAGCTTGATGAGCATCTGCGCGAGGCCGTAGATGGCGTTGGTCGGAAAACCGTCGCGCGTGGCGATCGCCTCGGGCAGGGCGAAGTAGGCCCGGTAGGCCAGGCTGGAGCCGTCGATCAGGATGAGGCGGTGCTTCACCGCGGCGTCGTTCACGCTCCCGATTCTACAGCGAACGCCGGCCGCACCCTCGCGCCGCCGATAACGGTACGCGCGGCGCATCGTTGCACGTCATACTCCGCACGTACGGGAATGACGACCGACGAGGAGGGCCGGCATGGGCGACGGCGAGTTCACAGTGGGCAGGACGATCGTGGCGCGTCTGTCGCACGGCGCCGACCTCCTGGACGAGATCGTGACGCTGGCCGCGCGGCACGGCATCGAGGCGGCCGCGCTGCTGGGCCTCGGAGCCCTGCAGCGCGCCCGCCTCGCCTTCTACGACCAGACCGGCAAGCAGTACTCCGAGTTCGGTCTCGACCTGCCGCTCGAGATCACGAGTCTCACCGGCAACATCTCGCGGCGCGACGACCGCCCGGCCAGCCACGTGCACCTCACCCTGGCCGACCACGCCGGACAGGCCTTCGGCGGCCACGCCGCTCCCGGGTGCATCGTCTTCGCCTGCGAGCTCGTCATCACCGAGCTGCGGGGCCCGGCCCTGGAGCGCGCCTACGACGAGGTCACCGGGCTCCCGCTCTGGCGCGGGTTCTAGACCGCTCCCGCGGCTGGCGGCTCAAGCGCCGCACCGGGTCACCCGCGAGAGCACGCCGATGCCGCCGACCACCGCGCCGCTGCCGTCGAGCACGGGCTGGGTGTGCAGGCTGACGACGGCCGCATCTGCCCCAGACCTGCCGTTCGGGCCCTCGTAGGCCGATTCGCGACCCTCGAGGGCCTCGCGCAGCGCGCCGCTGAAGGGCCGCTCGCGCAGCTCGAGCTGCAGGAAGCCCTCGCGGGTGCGGCCGGTCATCGCGAGCATGGCGTCGTTGCAGTCGACGGGCCGCAGGGCGGTGTCGAAGCGGAACAGGCCGACCGACGCTCGCTCGAAGAGCGAGCGATGGAGGCGTTCCGACCGCACGAGCTCGTCCCGCGCCCGGCGCTGCTCGGTGACGTCCCGCACGATCATGACGCCCCCGCCGTCGGGGAGCGCCACGTGACGCCCCTCGAAGCAGGCCCTCCCGACCGTCGTCTCGACGTCGATCTCGAAGGTCTGCACCTCGCGCGAGAGCCGGGCGGCCGCGACCGCCGCTCGCATGGTGCCGCCCACCTCGGGCGGCAGGAACTCCTCGGGCCGGCGTCCGATGAAGTCGTCCGACGTGATGATCGCATCGAAGCCCGAACCGACGTTGTAGTCGATGACGAGGCCCTCGGCGTCGAGCCTGAAGTAGAGGTCGGGCAGCGCGTGCAGCACGCCGTGCAGCTCGTCGATCACCGTGGCATAGAGGGTCTCGGTGCCCTTCTGGGGCGTGATGTCGGTGACGGTGATGACCGAGCCCGCGGGGAACCCCTTCTCGTCGCGGGGCATCGGTCGCGCCGCGATGAGCAGCCAGATCGGATCGCCCTGGCCGTCGCGCCGCGCCCCCACGACCATCGGCGGTACGTCCTGCCCCGAGGCCAGCGCATCGAGCGCCGCGCTGAAGCCGATCGCGGAGCGCCCGTCTTCGAAGAAGGGAGCGGCCGGCAGCCAGGTGAGGTCGGCGACCGATCTGCCGACGATCTCGTCGCGCTCGAACCCGGTGATCTCGAGGGCCGCCAGGTTGCAGTCGACGATGGCGCCTCGCGGATCGCAGATCAGCACGCCGCTCGCGATACGATCGGCGTAGAGCTCCGCCATCCCCTCAGCCGAGCCCGACTCGTGTGACCGGCCCATGTGCTTCGTCGCCCCCCCGTAGTGACAACACCGACCGGCGCCCTTCGCCCGAGCGCCCTTCCCGGCGACCTTCGCCCGAGCGCACTTCCCCCGGCCGCTGCGGTCCTGCAGAGGCTACTACAGCGGCGGACCAACGAGCCAACCGGTACGAGGACCTGCGCACGGCCGGCAGCGGCCGGCGGGCCGGCCCGCGAGCGCGAAGAAGAAGGTGGTGTCGGAAGGGGGACTTGAACCCCCATGAGGTAATGCCCTCACTAGGCCCTCAACCTAGCGCGTCTACCAATTCCGCCATTCCGACACGCGCGACCGAGCCTGCGGCGGCTCGGACGAGACAGTATAGATTCCCGGCCGGCGGTGGTCAACGAACCACGCGGCCCTGCGGGAGGTGGGCCTGTCGGCGGCGCCAGACGGAACGGACTCACTCGTTCGGGGGCCGTCGGACCAGCCGCCGCGCCCCCACACCGGGACAGTCCCGGCGAGGACCGCTCGAGGTTGCGCCACAGTGCGCCGCCGACAGACTGAGGTGGCGTTCGTGACCGACGGCCCTTGCGGCCGTCGATCCGACTATAGGACGACGTTGCCGCCCTGACAACGTCGACGATCGGTCGCGACGGCATGGCGGCGTCCGGCGCGGGCGATAGACTGCCGACGGGAGGCGACATGACGCAGACAGAGCGCAAACGACCCGGCCGTATCCTGGTGGGCAACTGTTCCTGGACCGACCCCACGCTCATCGCATCGGGCGGCTTCTACCCTCCCGGCGTGTCGAGCGCCGCGGCGCGTCTCGCCTATTACGCGACGCAGTTCCCGATCGTCGAGGTCGACGCCACCTTCTACGCTCCCCCCGACGAGCGCAACGCCGAGCGCTGGGCGGCGCGCACGCCGCCCGGCTTCGTCTTCGACATCAAGGCGTTCGCCCTGCTCACGGGGCACGGGGCGGCGCCCGAACGATTCACGCCCGAGCTCCGGTCGTGCCTGCCGCCGGGCGTCGCCGGCAAGCGCAACGTCTATCTGCGCGATCTCGGCGCACAGGCCGAGGAACTGCTCTACGAGACCCACCGCCGTGCGCTCGCCCCCCTCCACGCGGCCGGCAAGCTCGGCGTCGTGCTCTTCCAGTTCCCGCCCTGGTTCCTGGCCGGTCACGAGGGCCGTGAGCACATCCGCCGCGCCGTCCGCGAGCTCGCCCCCCACCGGGTGGCGGTCGAGTTTCGCGGGGGCGGCTGGCTCAGCGACGACACCGGCGCCGCGCGCACGCTCTCGTTCCTCGAGTCGGCCGGCGCGAGCTACGTGTCCGTCGACGAGCCCCAGGGCTTTCCCAACAGCACGCCGCCGCTCTCCGCGGCGACCTCCGACCTCGCCGTGGTGCGCTTCCACGGCCGCAACAGCGACACCTGGCAGATCCGCGGACGCGCCGCCTCCGACCGTTTCAACTACCTCTACGACGCCGGCGAGCTCGGCGAATGGGTGCCCCAGATCCGCGCCCTCGCCGAGCAGGCGGGCAGCGTCCACGTCCTCTTCAACAACAACTACCGCGACTACGGCGTGCGCAACGCCCGCCAGATGACGGCCCTGCTGGCCGAGGCCGGCGTGAGCCCTGAGCGCCCGCCCGCCGGCGCGGCCGGCGCGGCGCCACCGCCTGGGCAGGAAACGCTGCTGTAGAGCCGTCCGCGCGCGAGTGCCGCGCAAAACCGCTATCATCAGGTGCGGCGAACGGCGGCGAAAGGGACGGTGGTGCGGGCAACGGGCACGGCACGCGACGAGCGCGAACGACTCGATCGCGAGGCGCTCGATCTCCTCGCACGCCTCTTGCAGACCGACACCACGAACCCGCCCGGCAACGAGACGCAGGCGGCGCTCGTGCTGCGCGACTACTTCGCCGGGCATGGTCTGGCCGCCGAACTCGTCGGCGATCTCCCCGACCGACAGAATCTCATCGTCCGCCTGCCGGGCTCGCGGCCGGGGCCCCGCCTCGGGCTGCTCGGTCACCTCGACGTCGTGCCCGCCGAGGCCTCCGAGTGGAGCGTGCCGCCGTTCTCGGGCGTGCAGCGCGACGGCTACCTGTGGGGACGCGGCGCCACCGACATGAAGAACCAGGTCGCGGCCCAGGCCGTCGCCGTCGCCCGGCTGGCCCGCGACGGCGCTCCCTTCGCCGGCGAGCTCCTCTTCATGGCGACCGCCGACGAGGAGCGGGGCGACTACTGCGGGGCGCGCTGGCTCGTCACCCACCGGCCCGAGCTCGTGCGCTGCGACTACCTGCTGAACGAGGGCGGCGGCAACTACTCGGTCGTCCGCGGCGTACGGCTCTATCCCCTCACGGTCGGCGAGAAGGCCTTCGCCGACTTTCGCATCACGGTGCGCGGCCGTGGCGGTCACGGCTCCGTGCCCCTCCACGATCTCAACCCGGTCGAACGCCTCGCCCGGGTGATCACGGCCTTGGCCGGCCACGTCGCCGAGGCCAGGCCCTCGCCTCTCACGGCGCGGTACATCGCCCGTCTCGTCGCCGACCCCGCCCTCTGCGCCAGGCTCGGCGATGCCTCGTCGGCCCGCGCCGCCGTGGCCGAGCTCTCCGCCTCCGACCCCGAGTCGGCCCAGCTGATCGAGCCGCTGCTCGGCGTCACCTTCTCGCCCACGATCCTCCAGGCGAGCGACGCGGTGAACGTGATCCCGTCGCACGCCTCCGTCGAGGTCGACTGTCGTATCCTGCCGGGCCAAAGCGGCGACGACGTGCGCCGCGAGGTCGATGCCGCCCTGGCCGGCATCGATGGCTGGGAGTTCGCCTGGACCGACCTGACCAGCGGCAACGAGTCGCCGGCGCCCACGCCGCTCTCCGCGGCGATCGAGAGCGTCATGGCCGAGCTCGTGCCGGGCGCCGAGGTCGTCCCCCTGCATCTCTGCGGATTCACCGATTCGCGCTGGTTCCGCGAGGCCTTCCCCCGCATCGTCGCCTACGGCTTCTGCCCGTACGTGACCGAGGACACGGCGACCATGGGCGGCCGCGAGCACGCCCGCGACGAGCGTATCGCGATCGCCGACGTCGCCTACCAGGTACGGTTCTTCGAACGGCTCGTGCCGGCTCTGCTCGCCTGATGGCCGCCCGCGACGACGGCGACCCGACGCGCGCTCAGCCCCCCGGTCCCGCGACGTCGCTCCCGCGCGACCGCTTTCGCGGCGCTCTGCTGGGCCTCGCCGTCGGCGACGCGCTGGGCGCTCCCGCCGAGTTCCTGACCGCGGCCCAGGTACGCGACCGCTGGGGCGTGCTCGCCGACATGGTCGGCGGCGGCTGCCACGACGTGCTCCCCGGCGAGGGCTCCGACGCCACCGAGATGATGCTCGAGCTGGCCGAGAGCCTCGCCACGCGCGGCGACTTCGACCCCGAGGATGTCGTCGCGCGCTACCGCGCCTGGTTTGCCGCCGGGCCCCGCGATGTGAGCCTCACCACGCGCACGGTCATGCTCGTGCTGGCCGCCGGCACGCCCTGGGACCTCGCCTCGCGACGCGCCTACGAGGTGCTCGGCTTCCCCACGGCCGGCAACGGCAGCGTCATGCGCTGCGCCCCGATCGCCCTGCGCTACGCCACCGACCCCGAGGCCCGGCGCCGCGTGTCACTGCGCGAGTCGACCATCACCCACTACGACTTCCTGGCCGGCTGGTCGTGCGTCGCCCTGAACGAGCTCCTCGTGGCGGCGATGGCCGGCAGGCTCGAGGAGAGCCTGCCGGCCA